>JBFJZQ010000182.1:0-6686 GCA_041622015.1 Oleiphilaceae bacterium | reverse complement strand
GCATCGTACTCTGACATTAATTCTTCGATCTGAATATCTTTACCAATTTCAATATTCAAGCGGAATTCGATGCCCATATCTGAAAAGACTTCACGTCTGCGTGACATGACATTTTTTTCAAGTTTGAACTCCGGAATACCAAAGGTTAGCAAGCCGCCAATTTCAGGATTCCGATCAAAGACAACTGGTTTTACGCCATTTCTAATTAAGATATCTGCACAAGCTAAGCCCGCTGGCCCCGCACCAATGACGGCTACTTTTTTATCTGTCCAGACCACCTTTGACATATCTGGGCGCCAGCCCATTGCAAAGGCAGTATCCGTTATATATTTTTCAGCTGAACCAATCGTGACTGCACCAAAACCCGCATCTAGCGTACATGCGCCTTCACACAAGCGATCTTGTGGGCAAACACGACCACAAACTTCAGGCAATGAATTCGTCTCGTGGCAAAGCTCAACAGCTTCAAGAATATTCCCCTCTGAAACCAGCTTTAACCAATTAGGAATATAGTTATGAACGGGACATTTCCATTCACAATAAGGGTTACCACATTCAAGACAACGGTGCGCCTGGGAAGCCACATCCGTTTGTTCAAACGTTTCATAGATTTCACCAAAGCCATGCGTACGATTTTCTAACGCAACTTTTTTGGGATCAACTCGACCAACATCTATGAATTGGAAGTTATTATCTAACCTTTTTGCCATTATAAAACCTCATAAAACCTAAATCGCTTTGAATAGATCAATATTAACTATCACTATTCTGGTCGAGAGCGCATATTATTCAATAAGTTAGTCAAACTTGCCGCTTTCGGCTTAACCAACCAGAATCGAACCAAATAATCATCAAAATTATCTAAAATTTCCTGACCCCAATCACTTGAGGTTTCAGCAACATGCTCCTGAATAACACCACGCAAATGATTACGATAAGGCTCCATTTGTTCAGTTGATACTCGCTGAATTTCAACTAGCTCATGGTTATACTTATCAACAAAATTATTGGATTGGTCTAGAACATAAGCAAAACCACCGGTCATCCCGGCCCCAAAGTTATAACCTGTTTGACCTAATACGGTAATTAGTCCGCCTGTCATGTATTCACAACAGTGATCGCCCACCCCTTCAACAACAGCGACTGCGCCAGAGTTTCTCACACCGAAACGCTCACCGGCCGTACCTGCTGCGAACAATTTCCCACCCGTGGCACCATACAAGCAAGTATTACCCACTATCGAGGTATTTTGAGATTTGAAGACACTGCCTGATGGCGGACGAATAGTTAATTTGCCGCCCGTCATGCCTTTACCCACATAATCATTGGCATCACCTTCAAGACTCATATTAAGGCCGCCAGCATTCCATACACCAAAACTTTGACCTGCGGTACCTTTCAAGGAGATATTAATCGTTTGTGAAGCCATACCTTGGTTGCCATGACGTTTAGCGATCTCACCTGATAAGCGAGCACCAATTGAACGATCACAGTTAGTCACAGAGTATTCAAATGAACCGCCCGACTTAGCTTCTATACTTGGCAACATATCTGCAATCATTTTTGCTGCTAAACCGGCCTTATCAAAAGGCTTATTTCTTTCTACCTGACAAGTATGCGGTTTATCTTTTGAGATACCTGCACTGGATAAAATAGGCGACAAATCGAGTTTCTGCTGCTTTGGTGTATTACCCGGTAAAACGGTCAATAATTCAGTACGGCCTACCAGCTCTTCAAGTGTTCGTACGCCCAGCTTAGCCATCCATTCACGTGTTTCTTCGGCAACAAAACGGAAGAAATTCATCACCATCTCGACAGTACCGTTAAAATACTCATCTCGCAGAAATTCATTCTGGGTGGCAACACCTGTCGCACAGTTATTTAAGTGGCAGATTCGCAAATAACGACAACCCAGCGCTACCATTGGCGTCGTACCGAAGCCAAAACTCTCGGCACCTAAAATCGCCGCTTTAACAACATCTAAGCCCGTTTTCAAGCCACCGTCTGTCTGTAAACGCACCATGCCACGAAGATCATTTCCACGTAAGGTCTGATGAGCCTCACTCAAACCTAATTCCCACGGTGAACCTGCATATCGAATAGAGGTTAATGGGCTGGCTGCCGTACCACCGTCATAACCTGAAATGGTAATCAAGTCAGCATAGGCTTTTGCAACACCTGCCGCAATAGTACCGACACCAGGCTCTGACACCAACTTCACAGAAATCAAGGCACTTGGATTAACCTGCTTCAGGTCAAATATTAACTGCGCTAAATCTTCTATAGAATAAATGTCGTGGTGTGGTGGAGGAGAAATCAAAGTCACACCTGGCACCGAGTAGCGAAGAGTCGCGATAAGATCATTCACTTTACCGCCAGGCAACTGTCCGCCTTCACCAGGCTTCGCGCCCTGCGCCACTTTGATCTGAATGACATCAGCACTGCTTAAATAATGCGGCGTTACACCAAAGCGACCCGAGGCAACCTGCTTTATTTTAGAACGCTTCTCTGTTCCGTAACGAGCCACATCCTCACCCCCCTCACCGGAGTTTGAACGACCACCCAAGCGGTTCATGGCAACCGCTAAGGCTTCATGCGCCTCAGGAGACAAAGCCCCTAAAGACATCGCTGCAGAATCAAACCGAGGGAAGATAGTTTCTACCGCTTCCACTTCAGACAGTGGAATTTCTTTCGCCTGATCACTAAAACCAAATAAATCACGTAGGGTCGCAACGGGTCGCTTATTGACTAAATCTGCATATTCTTTATAGGCATCATAACTGCCTGTTTCGACCGCACGCTGAATAGTATTAATAACGTCTGGGTTAAAGGCATGATATTCCTGACCATGCATATACTTTAATAAACCACCTGGCTGGATAGACTTACGTGATTTAAAGGCATCTTTAGCCAACAGAGCCTGTTCGAATTGCAAGTCTTCGAATGTTGCACCCTGAATACGACTAGCAACACCTTTGAAACATAAATCGACTATTTCATCAGCTAAACCAATCGCTTCAAACAATTGTGCGCCACGATAGGAAGCAATGGTTGAAATACCCATTTTTGATAGAATTTTCAACAAGCCTTTACCAATACCTTTACGGTAATTATTTTTGGCCTCAATAGGATCCATCAACATTTCACCAGTGCTAATGAGATCATTCATCACCTGGTAAGATAAATAAGGGTAAACAGCTGTGGCACCAAAACCAAATAACACAGCGAAGTGATGAGGATCACGTGCAAATCCTGACTCAACAATAATATTTGAGTCACAACGCAAGCCCTTCTCCACTAAGTGATGATGCACAGCGCCCGTTGCCATAAATGCATTAATAGGCAGCAGACCTTGAGCAATCTCTTTATCAGACAACACAAGCAAGACTTTACCAGACTTAATCGCATTTTCAGCCTGTAAGCAAACATCTTCAATGGCAGCTTTAAGACCTAGCTCTTCTTTGTACTGAAGAGGAATAACAAAATGCTCAAAACCTTTCTGATCGGCAACTAAGCGATTAAATTTAGCTGGCGTCAGAACTGGCGTCGCCAATATAAGCCTTTTCGCATGCTCTGATGTCTCTTCAAAAACATTATGTTCTCGACCAATACAGGTCTCTAGAGACATAACAATTGCCTCTCGAAGTGGGTCGATAGGCGGATTGGTGACCTGGGCAAATTTCTGCCTGAAATAATCAGATACCGAACGCACGCGCGAAGACAATACTGCCATTGGTGTATCATCGCCCATTGAGCCAACAGCTTCCTGGCCACTTTCTGCAAGCGGGCGCAAAATCTGATCACGCTCTTCAAAAGTAACCTGAAACATCTTCATATATGTTTTAAGTTCATCCGATTGCATCGGCTTAAACGCTTCATGTTCTTTGTCTAAAGTGGCTTCTATGCGCAGCGCATTTTCTTTAAGCCATTGCTTATAAGGGTGCGCAGCTTTCAATCGGCCATCGATATCATCGGTATGTAGAACCTCACCGGTATGGGTATCAACAGCTAGAATTTGTCCGGGACCAATTCTTCCTTTTGCAACAACATCTTCAGGCTTATAGCTATATGTACCAATTTCTGATGCGACGGTTAGATAACCATTTTTAGTCATTACCCAACGACTTGGGCGCAAACCGTTTCTATCTAACAAACAAACAGCATAACGGCCGTCAGTTAAAACGATACCTGCTGGCCCATCCCAAGGCTCCATATGCATACTATTATATTCATAGAACGCACGTAGATCATTGTCCATGGTGTCTACATTTTGCCAAGCAGGCGGAATCATCATTCTCACTGCACGGAATAAATCCACACCTCCCGCAAGCAAAATCTCTAACATGTTATCCATGCTGGATGAGTCTGAACCTGTTCGGTTTACTAATGGTTTCAGCTCTGACAAGCCGGGAAGATCATCTGAAGCAAATTTGGAGCTACGCGCAACAGACCAGTTACGGTTACCTTCGATGGTATTAATTTCGCCATTATGCGCCACACAACGAAAAGGCTGTGCTAGAGGCCATTTAGGCATGGTGTTCGTAGAGAAACGCTGATGAAAAACGCAGATACTTGTCTGTACGTCTTTATTACCAAGATCAAGATAGAAATTTGGTAGGTCGACAGGCATCATTAGGCCTTTGTATGACACAACCTTTTCAGACAAACTACAGACATAAAAATCGGGGTCAGCCACTAAACGAATTTCCGCTTTGCGTCGCGCCATAAATAACTTAAGCGCCAGCTCTCTCTCTGTCAGAGATTCGCTGCCACTTTGCACAAACACCTGCTTGATGACGGGCAAACAATCCAAGGCCATCCGCCCTAAACAGTCATTATTCGTGGGTACCTTTCTCCAACCAACAACATCAAGACCTTCTTTCTGAAGCTCTTCATTCAATACTGAGATGGATGCCTCGGCTTTCTCTTGATTTTGAGAAAGAAAGATCATGCCGACACCATAACGTTCGGCCAAAGACACTTCGAATAACTCTTTAGCTATATTCCTAAAAAAGGTATCTGGTTGTTGTATTAAAAGGCCACAACCGTCACCAGTCTTACCATCAGCAGCAATACCTCCTCGGTGAGTCATACATGTAAGTGACTCTATCGCCGTCAAAAGTAGATCATGACTTGGTTGACCCTCCATCTGAGCAATCAATCCAAACCCACAGTTATCTCTAAATTCATCGGGCCGAAACAAACCTGCTGCCATATCAATCTCTCTACAAAATATCATTTAAAATCATAAAGTTATAAACAAAAACACTATCTAACCCTATGACTATGAAAATTGGGGTTGGACATTTTACACACGGAGGGGCCACTTAACAAATTTTAACTCAAATTTTGTCAAGAGCTTTTACTCGGAAAAATAAATTTCACCTTACTTTTCAATAAGATAATAATTTAGACTGATTTAATAATAAACAATTATTTTGGGTAAGAAGCTAAGACCTCTGATGATCGCCTGATCCATGGGTTCTGGCTACGAATAATCTTCGGGGCATTTTTAACCGCATCCTGAGCATGTGTTTTAGCTGGAAAAATCCCATAAAACACCACATACCAAGGCTTCCCTTTATGCTCATTGACCAAGTAAAAAACTTCAAACTTTTGCTTACCAACCTGATCAATAAAGTTTAACGCGGTTTCTTCAGAGTAAGATCCTAAAATTTGAGCCATGTAAGAATTATTAGAATATCCCTGTAACCAGGCTTTAGAACGAAAGTGTATGGATTCATTGGCAACTTTTTCAACAGGAATTTGCTTTACTTCGTCTTTCTTTTTTAGATCTAGATCATTGTTTAGTTTAGGCTCTGATATCTCTTGACTCACACCTAGCGTTTTATTCCCATATACATCCGGATTACCATTTACTTGCGTACTCGTAAGAATCCTATCATTCGAAGGAGCCTCGCTGGTAGTTGGAGTATTTATAGACAGAGACTCATCAATACCGCTTTCCACCGCAGCAACAGCAACTTCTGACTCAGGCTCAGCAACAAGCTCCTCCCCCAAAACAACCAACTCGCCGAGGATCGACTCACTCACATGCTCTTTTTTTTCCAGAACTGGTTTTTGCTCAACCTTTGGCAGGTTAATTCCTTTTTCTTTCAACACGCCATCAAGCATAGCTAAACGCGCCTTCTGCTTGGAATCTCGCTCATCAATCTCTTTTGAACTTACTGCAGATTCATCATCAACAGAAGACAATTCATCCAACGAAAATACCGGCATAACTCGTTCAAATAAACCATGCTGATAAGACACAAAAAGAAACGACACTATCAAGAGACCAGCAAGTCCTAACATAATCCAAACAGGTGTACCTGAGACTTTAGACTTGGCTTTTATCTTTAAGAGACCTGGTTCAAGTACGACACTGGGAAATATTTTATTAATCCGACCTGGCAAGCCTTTTCCAAGATCAGCCATCTGCTGTATTTGATTTTCAGTAAGCTCCAGTTTTTCAGAATAGCCTGCCTGACTCAATGCTTGCTCCAGATAAGGCAAAACCTCAGCTTGAGAAAGAGGCTTTAATTGTATCTGATGCCACCAAACCTCTTGTTCCAAATTACTACCTACTTTAAACACTTGTGTCAGAGCACTAGAACCAGAAAATAACATCACAAGAGCGCTTTCTGAGGGTAATTCTCTACAAAAGCTGCAATAGGCCTGCAACT
>JBFJZQ010000181.1:0-6751 GCA_041622015.1 Oleiphilaceae bacterium | reverse complement strand
GCTGAGTGTCATTGAGTGCGTTTCGACAGACTCAACGAGCGGTATCCTCTCGCTCCCTGAGCCTGTCGAAGGGTGTTGGTAAAAACGCTGCGTGTCATTGAGTGCGTTTCGACAGACTCAACGAGCGGTATCCTCTCGCTCCCTGAGCCTGTCGAAGGGTGTTGGTAAAAACGCTGAGTGTCATTGAGTGCGTTTCGACAAGCTCAACGAGCGAATAGAGTAGGAGAAATATGAACAACCAACTTACTGGCATTAACCTCCCTGTAGCTTCAAGGCAGGTCCAAATTGATATGCTCAAAGATGCCCCGCAAGAATGGGACCTTATCGTCGTTGGTGGTGGCATTACTGGCGCAGGTATTTTTCGAGAAGCCGCGCATCTAGGTTTGAATGTATTGTTACTGGAGCAACGGGATTTTGCTTGGGGCACCTCTTCGCGTTCTTCCAAAATGGTACACGGTGGTTTGCGCTATTTAGGAAGCGGACAGTTTGGTCTTGCCAATGACTCGGTTAAAGAGAGGCAGAGTTTATTGGCAGAGTTACCCGGTTTGGTAGATCCGCTGCCTTTTATGATGGGCCATTATAAAGGTGTGTTTCCTGGGCCGTGGATCTTCAATAAGTTGCTCGCAATCTACGATTATATGGCCGGTCAACGTTATCGCCATTTCTTTAAAAAAGGCATTCGAGATTTCTTAGTGCCAGGAATGAAGACCGAACACTTAAAAGGCACCACCCAATTTGCCGATGCCGTAACCGACGATGCCCGTCTTGTGATGCGCGTGATTCAAGCAGGGCAAGAAGATAAAGGTGTCGCGATTAATTATTTAAAAGCCGTTGATGTCATCAAAGAGCACGAGCAAGTAAAAGGCTTGTGGGTCGAAGATCTTGAGTCTTCCGAGAAAATACAGGTCCTAGGCAAAGCGGTGATTAATGCTACGGGCGTGTGGACTGATGAATTACGCGCTTTAATGGGCTCTGAAAAAACTATCAGACCCTTGCGGGGTAGTCATTTAGTGGTGCCATTTTGGCGCTTGCCTGTCTCTTTTTCCGTGAGCTTTTTTCATCCGGAAGATAAGCGCCCGGTATTTGTGTTTCCTTGGGAAGGGGTATCGGTTATCGGCACCACCGACTTGGATCATACTGCCGATTCAAGTAAAGAGGCGTCTATTTCTGAGCAAGAAATTTCTTATTTATTAGCGGCGGTGAATCATCAGTTTCCCAATGCCAACCTGCAAAGGAGCGATATCCGTTCAACTTGGTCGGGCGTTAGGCCGGTTGTGAGTAAGCAAAGTGTTCAATCGGGTCAACCGGTTAATGCAGATAAACCGGCTAAGCCTTCGGATGAAAAACGCGAGCATGCCATTTGGGATGATCAAGGCCTCATTAGTGTCGCCGGCGGTAAGTTAACTACCTATCGTTTGATTGCCTTAGATGTGCTTAGAAAAGCCGCGCCTTATTTAAGCTTGTCGGCTTCCTCGTTAGACAAATCGAGTCATTTTCAGTCGGTAGCACCTAAAAAACAATTCGATAATAATACTGTCGTGCAGTTAAGTGCCACAAGCAAGCGTCGTTTACAGGGGCGTTATGGTGATCGTCTTGCCGCAATTTATCACTTGATTCAGATCACGCCGGAGCTCGCCGAGAAAGTCGGTACTACAGACACCTTGTGGGTAGAGTTGGTATGGGCTTGTCAGTCAGAAAGTGTCGTGCATCTGGATGACTTATTGCTCAGACGCACACGCATTGCTTTGCTCTTGGAACAGGGGGCGGCAGCGTTCATGTCCAGCATTAAGGCTATTTGTCAGGCGCAGCTGAAGTGGGATGAGGCTAAGTGGCAGCTTGAGCTCAGTCATTTTGAACAAATCATGCAGCAGCATTACAGTTTGCCGGAGTCTTGAGTCATGCCTGAACAGTATATTTTTACCATCGATAATGGCACGCAAAGTGTGCGCGCGATTTTGTTCGATACCGAAGGCAATTTGATCGGCAAAGGCAAGGAAGACATCGAGGCGTATTTTTCAGAACACCCCGGTTGGGCCGAGCAACACCCCGAGTATTATTGGGAATCGTTAAAGAAAGCCTGCGACAAACTTTGGGCTTCTGTCGCTATCGATAAAAGTAAGATTATTGCGGCCACCGTAACGACACAACGCGGTACGGTGATCAGTCTCGATAAGGAAGGTAAAGCCTTACGCCCTGCCATTATTTGGCTCGATCAACGACGGGCAGAAGTAAATGGCGATGTGCCCGGTTTATGGAAATGGTTATTTAAGTTAGCGGGTGTCGAAGATGTGGTGCAGCGTTTTCGTGAAAAATCACAAGCCGCGTGGATTGCGCAGAATCAAGCCAGTGTTTGGGATAAAACTCATAAGTATCTTTTGTTATCTGGTTATTTAACTTACAAGCTCACCGGCGAGTTTAAAGACTCCATTGCCAGCCAAGTTGGATATCTTCCTTACGATTATAAAAAAAGAGCATGGGCGAAAGCCTCAGACTGGCGCTATAGTGTGGCACCTGAATTAAAGCAAAAAATGTTGCCCGAGTTAGTCGAGCCGGGGGAGAAACTGGGCGCACTAACAAAGCAAGCGGCAGAGCATATTGGTTTACCACAGGGGTTGCCTATTATTGCTTCGGCTTCCGATAAAGCCTGTGAAATTCTCGGTTCGGGTGGTAACCGGCCGGATATCGCATGCATGAGTTATGGGACGACGGCGACCATCAATACCACGAATACCAAGTACGTCGAGCCTATCAAGTTTATGCCCGCGTACTCCGCAGCGATTCCTAAAGCGTTTAGCTCAGAAATTATGATCTATCGTGGTTTCTGGATGGTCAGTTGGTTTAAGAAGGAGTTTGGTTTGCGTGAGCAGCATATTGCGGATAAGCGTGGCATCGAGCCCGAACAGCTTTTCGACGAATTGGTCAACCAAGTCCCCGCCGGGTCAATGGGCTTAATGTTGCAGCCTTATTGGTCTCCCGGTGTGCGTGACCCCGGGCCAGAAGCCAAGGGCGGGATTATCGGTTTTGGCGATGTGCATACGCGTGCGCATATTTATCGGGCCATTCTTGAAGGCTTGGCCTATGGTTTGAAAGAAGGTTTGTTGCGGCTGGAAAAGCGTAATGGCGTGAAAGTGAAAACCTTACGTGTCTCGGGAGGCGGCTCGCAAAGTGATGCGGCGATGCAATTAACCGCGGATATTTTTGGTTTACCGGCCGAACGCCCACATACCTATGAAACCTCGGGTTTGGGCGCAGCGATTGATGTGGCCGTGGGTTTGGGTATTTATCAAAGCTTTGATGAGGCGATAACTAAGATGACCCGTGTGGGGCAGGTTTTTCAGCCGAACCCAGAACGGGTAAAGCTTTATTCAAGACTGTTTAACGAAGTCTATTTGAAAATGTATCCGCAGCTTCAACCCTTATATAAAAGTATCCGTGACATTACGGGATATCCTAATTAGTTTCAATTTTTACATGACTGTATAACTACTCAGAACACCTAATATGGTCTATAACTTAAAAAGGTAATTTTTTATAGGCTGAATTAGATCCCATGCAAACAGGCATTTCACGAAAAGCTTCGGTATTTTTATATGGTCTATTTGCGCTCGGGTATTTTTTCTTGGGTCAGTTTTTGTCGACCATTTCGTTTCAATCGCAAATTATGCCAGTTTGGCTACCCGCAGGCATCGGCTTGGTGGGTGCCTATTTATGGGGTTGGCGGTTTTTGCCCGGGGTTTTTCTAGCTTCTTTTTGTTTTAATTTTACGGTCCATCCGTTACCTAATATTTCAGCATTGTTTACCCAGCACGGTGCTGAATTGGTTTCTATTGCTTTTGGTGCCTCTCTGCAAGCTTTTATAGGGAGCTGTTGCTTACGGGCTTTCGGCAACCCTGTTTCACAAGCATCTAGTTGGAATGTATTTAAGTTTATTTTAATCGTCGGACTTGCAGTGAACTTGATCTCTGCAAATATCGGAATATGGTCTTTAAGTACATTTAATTCAGGGTATAGCACAGAAAACTATTGGGTCGATGTCGTCTATTGGTGGTTGGGGGATTCTTTAGGTGTGTTGTTGATGGCGCCTTTCCTTCTCAGTTTGCTGGATTTTAGAGCTGTCCACTCTGAACATAAAAAGTCCAGGTGGGTGGTGATCTCAGCAGCACTTTTATTATCTTGTACCATTCTAACCTTGACGGCATTTTTTATTAATTTGTCCAGTGAAGCCATGCAAAAACTCACTTCAAAAGAAGTGAGAAATATTGAAAATAGTTTTTATCGTGAATTAAACAACAGTATGTCTCAGTTACATAATTTAGCGAGTTTTATTCAAAATACCTCAGACCTAGATCGAGATAAATTCTCAGAGTTTGTGAACTCATTAATGAAAGATCAAAAGCATATATATGCAATGTCTTGGAATCCGGTTATTTATCAAAAAGATAAACTACAAAAAGAACAGGAGCTAAGTGATATTTATGGTAAAGCAATTGCAATACAAGGTCAGCCGATTGAACAGGAAGACCCGATTGTCTATGTGAAATTGATCAGCCCTGAAGAGGGCAATATGAAAGCCGTTGGTTTTAATGTGTTCTCAAAATCTGATCGAAAGCTAACACTGATTTTGGCTGAAGCGAGCTTTCAGCCCAGAGCCACACCGATTATAAACTTGGTTCAAAGTGATAAGGATGTACCTGCTTACCTTATGTTTTTCCCGGTATTTAAGAAAAATACAAACGACAGCCGCCAACTTAAAGGTTATGCCACAGGGGTCTTTCTTGTAGAAAATATGTTGAAGCATGCTTTAGATCTGGCTGAACAAAATGTTTTTAATTATGAATTGTATGAAGAAGGCTCGAAGGTTAGTTTTGCTTCAAATACCAATTCTAACATGCTCAGTTTAGGTCAAGAAGATAATGTCCTGAAGCGAAGTTTTGTTTTAGCTGGGCAAACCTGGCATTTAAATTTGGTTCCCGACAAAGGCTATCTTCTTACAGAACAAACACGTTCTTATTTGTTATTGTTTATCTTAGAGGTCGTGATTGTGACCTTTATTATGTTATTTATTTTGATCATGAATAGTCGTCAAGTAGAGCTTAATAAGCGAGTGAAAAATAAGACAAAGTCACTTAATCGCGCCTTGGAAGAAGCAGAAAGTGCAAACAAAGCGAAAAGCCGCTTTTTGGCTAATATGAGTCACGAGATACGAACGCCTTTAAATGCCGTGGTGGGGTTTTCGCAGCTTGCCAATAATGCGACTGACATTGATAAAGTGAAAGCCTTTGTCGAAAAAATAAAATTGTCTTCCGAGATGTTGCTAAATATCGTGAACGATATTTTAGATTTTTCGAAAATAGAGTCCGGCAAGCTAGATATTTCACATAAAACTTTTGATATTCACCATATTCTTAAGCGTATAAATAGTTTATTTGAGACGGTTTCTGCTGAAAAAAATATTGCTTGGGAGATGAAAAATGACATACCAAGTGGGCTTTTGTTATCAGGAGACCCGCTTCGAATAGAACAGATTCTTATCAACTTGTGTAGTAATGCTTTAAAGTTTACCCGTGAAGGTTCAGTGAGTGTTATTGCAAAGCGTGTGTCTCAGAATGAGGGGCATGCGCATTTATCTATCAGCGTGAAAGACACAGGCATTGGTATAGATAAACCAACTCAGGCTCGACTATTTAACGTTTTCACTCAAGCTGATGATTCAACAACCCGGAACTTTGGTGGCTCAGGACTAGGCTTAGCCATTGCCAAAGAGCTGAGTCACTTAATGAACGGTGATATTTCTATCGAGAGTGAATTAGGCAAAGGAGCGGAATTTATTTTTGAATGTCATTTGCCGATAATCGTTTCTAACAACGAAGAAAAAGAACATCCGGCAGAAGCTGACTTGATTTCAGGGGCAACAAAAGAATTATCAGACTTAAAAGTTTTGGTGGCGGAAGATAATAAAATTAACCAGTTATTAATTCAAAATATTCTGTCTCAAGTAGGTATTGAACCGATTATTGCTGAAAATGGTAAACAGGCATTATTGGCCATTCAATTAAAGCAATTTGATCTGGTGTTGATGGACTGCCAGATGCCAGTTTTAGATGGTTATGAAGCAACAAAACAGATTCGGAGTTTGCCTCAGTTTGCCGACCTGCCTGTGATTGCCTTAACCGCGGATGCTGATAAAGAAAGCAGGGAAAGAGCAATGGATATTGGCTTTAGTGACTTTTTAACGAAGCCCATTGATATAGATTTGCTGCTCGCAACCATGAAGAAATACGTGTAGAAGGGCAATATAATAAAATTATTTTGAACCGTTTGATAACTAGCTACGACTTAACAGTGTCTTTCAACAAAAACTAAACAATAGGTACTGTTATGAATATTACTACGATCGTTAAAACTCTTACATTAGCTTCTTTCTTATTCAGTGCAATTTGCCAAGCTGATTCTTCTTCAGGTATGGCGACCGGTAAGCGCCAGCATAAACCTGTGAGCATCATGAAAGAAATTGATAAAGCAACGCCAATACTATCCGTTGTGCATGCGACGCCTTCAAAGGTAGGTGCATCTGCGAAGGTGCGCACAGGTTATAGGCTTTGCCCCGATGGTTCTATGATTCACCCAGGTGAAAAGTGCCCTGAAAAAAGTGCTAAAAGATAGTTTGGCAGCAAGCCAAACGCTGAAGATTTTCATCTTGATAAGCTAACGGTTTTCTATTAAAACAGTTAGCTTATTTTTCTTGAGTAAT
>JBFJZQ010000180.1:0-6786 GCA_041622015.1 Oleiphilaceae bacterium | reverse complement strand
TTCTTATATCGTTAAACCTGTAAACTTTGATAAGTTTATGGAAGTCACCCGGCAAATTGAGCTTTACTGGGTTCGACTAAATGAACTACCAAGGAAAAGCTAAGATGCGTATTCTCTATGTAGAAGACAATCAAACAGATATAGATCTTGTTAGTCATATACTTTCTCGCAGCATCACCAGCTCGAAACTTACTCCTACAAACTCCATTAAAACCGCAAAAAATATCATCTCTCAAGACCCTGCAATGCTTGATTTGATTCTCATAGATCTCTGCTTGCCAGATGGTAACGGCTTATTGCTATTACAATGGATTCGAGAAAAACGTTTTCCTGTAGCCGTTGTCATTCTCACCGGTACAGGCGATCAAGAAACTGCATTAACTGCCCTAAAAATTGGCGCAGATGACTTCTTAGTCAAAGACGACGCTGTCAAATTCACTGAAGAGAGTTCCAACCTAGCAAGAACCCTTGAAAGCGCTTTATCTCATTTTCATAAGCACAGCCACTTTTTGAGCCGCCCTTTAAATGTACTTTATGCTGAACATCATAATATCGATATCGATCTAACACTGCGATATTTAGCAAAACATGCTCCCAATATCCATTTAACGGCAGTTCAGAATGCAGAGGAAGTACTTCAACTTCTTCCAAGCTCAGCAAAAGTTGAGTGTAAATTTGACGTCTTACTCTTCGATTACCGCCTTCCTACGCTGAACGCTCTGCAACTTACAAAAGAACTCCGTCAACAGCGAAAACTAGACATCCCTATTGTCCTGGTTTCAGGGCAAGGCTCAATAGACTTGGCAATTCTCGCCCAGCGCTTGGGCATTAATGACTATCTAGTCAAACATGAAAATTACCTGTTACAACTTCCGAGCACGATAGAAAAAGCTTTTAACGAGCGTGAAATCCAGCGCCAGCAAGAAAAATTAAAATTAGCAAACGTGGTATTTCAAAATGCACTTGAGGCTTTCGTAATTACGGATACCAAGGGTATCATTGAAAATGTAAACCCTGCTTACACGACTATGACTGGCTATAGTGCGGAAGAAGTCATCGGAAAAACTCCGGGGGTTTTACGCTCTGATAAACAAGATGATGATTTCTATAAACAACTATGGCAGCAATTGAAAGAAGAAGGCCATTGGCAAGGTGAAATTTGGAACAAACGTAAAAATGGCGAAGTTTACCCTCACCTTCTGACCATCAACACTTCATACGAACAAAACCACTTAGCCTCTCATTATGTTGGTGTCATGACAGACATCACCCAAATTAAAGACTCTGAGGCTCATCTTCAACACTTAGCACACTACGACCCATTAACTGACTTGCCCAATCGAGTTTTATTACAACTCCATCTTCAAAACGCGTTAAAACAAGCCAAAAACACCAACTCTAAATTAGCGGTATTATTTATTGACCTGGATCGCTTTAAAAATATAAATGACAGCCTTGGTCATAGCTTTGGGGATGAGCTTTTAGTTGAGTTATCAGACCGTTTACGAACAGAGTTACCATCTTCAAACTCTTTATATCGTATGGGAGGAGACGAATTTTTACTGATCCTAGAACATATATCTTCGCCAGAAGAAATTGCTGAAACCGCTCAACAATTACTCACGATTATTGAACCGCCCTTTATGCTCAATAAAGAGCATGAAGTATTTGTCAATGCCAGCATAGGAATCTGCACATACCCTAAAGATGGGACAAACTCAGAGAGTTTGATTCAAAATGCTGATATTGCTATGTATCAAGCAAAACAAGAAGGTCGCAACACTTATCGCTTCTATACCCCCAAACTGACTGAACAAGTTAGACGACGGCTTAAAATGGAAGCCAAACTCCGCAGAGCATTAACCAACCAAGAATTCATTCTTCACTATCAACCTCAAGTAGAAAGTATCTCAGGCAGAATTATCGGCTGTGAAGCATTATTACGTTGGCAACCGAAAGATCAGGCTCTGGTCTCGCCTGCCGAATTTATACCTCTAGCCGAAGAAACAGGCTTAATTGTTCCAATTGGAAAATGGGTATTAAATCAGGCCTGCACCCAAGCAAAAACATGGCTGGATAAAGGCTACGTTATGGGCGCAATGTCCGTTAACTTGTCCGCTAGACAGCTTTATCATGAAGATATTGCCAAGACCGTGAAGGAGACCCTAAAGAGCACAGGTCTTCCAGCAAACAAGTTAATGCTTGAACTCACAGAAAGTATGATTATGGAAGGCGGTCAAAAAGCTGTTGAAGTACTTCACTCACTTAAAGGCCTGGGTGTTTCCCTATCATTAGATGACTTTGGTACAGGCTACTCATCTCTTGCCTATCTCAAACGTTTCCCTCTAGACGAATTAAAGATAGACCAGTCTTTCGTTCGCGATATACCTGCAAACCAGATCGATCAGGGTATTGTCTCGATCATTATCGAAATGGCAAAAACTTTTGATCTTGACGTGATTGCTGAAGGAGTAGAAACCAGGGAACAGTTAGATTTTTTAATTAAACATGGCTGTACGTCGAGTCAGGGTTATTTCTTCTCACGACCTTTAGAGACCAGGATGATCGAGATTCTTTTGCAAGAAAATCGATCACTTACCCCTATAGAAAAATAAAAAGGCGCCCCTTCAAACCGACTCTTTCATTGAAGCGGCGCAAAACACAAAGGCCTAGTTTGCAAAATACATTTGTTCAAAATAATCTTTCAGCTGTGCATAACAAATAGCTTCATCTTTACCACTTAGTTCGAATAGCATTGCACCTTTTACACGTAACATAGCACTCACCTCTCTCATCATTAGTAGAAAACAAAGCTATCAATCAAAGCGATTATTAACTTCATCTATTGAGTACACGACTTCAAGCACACTCACTTAGTGTTTTGCATAGACGATGCCAAGTTGAACTTTCTAAGACTTAATAAAAACAAACCAATACGATTAATTTAATAAAGTCAGTTACTTATAAACAATTTTAAAATTTAACACACTAAACAATGTTATTCGTCAAAACTTTTACTATTCACACAGACTAAAAAAACAGCTTCAAGATGAAGCGAACCTTAACTAAGAAGTTCAGCTTTGGTGCATCCCAGAATGATTTATTTTCCTCGATGTAAACCATATTCCCCACAAGGCCACAGCAATAAAAATTTCCAGAAGTAACATAAAAGCAAATGCGTCTACCTCATCAAAGAGTAAAAATGAACAGACTCTAAAAAGCGCCAGAAATCCCGAGAAAATGGCCGAGAAATAAACACAAGCTTCTAAATAATCCGGCTTAAAAGAGGACGCAAGCATGGCCACACCGATGCCTATTTGTAAGCCACCATAGACTGAAAAAAACTCGCTTTTTCCCATATCTGTCAAAAGATTAAAACCTAGATAATCCGCAGCAAGTTCCACTTGAAAAGCGCACCATAAACCTGACGCAAGATATAAAACACCCAATAATCTATAGAGCAATAGCATGATCATTCCTTTTAAAGCATTCAATTTTCTAAAGTTTATACGTAGAACAACTGAAACTTAGATTCATCTTAAATCAAATTAAAATAGCTCGTGATATTTCCGCATAATCAACTAACCTTAATTTAAATCAATTCATGACTTATACCACTATGATTTCAGCAGACCTACACCCTCAAGAAGAAGATCGTTTAGCCGAGCTACTCAAATTTGAAGTACTGGATACTGAAGATGAACGTAGTTTTGATGAATTAACCGAGCTTGCAAGCACCATTTGCGGTACGCCTATCTCTTTAATCAGCCTCATCGATTCTAAACGTCAGTGGTTTAAGTCCCGAGTAGGACTGGAGGCACGCGAAACCCCAAAAGATTTAGCATTTTGCGCTCATGCCATCCTCCAAGACGGTATCTTTGAAGTCCCCAATGCCTTAGCGGATGAGCGTTTTACCGATAACCCTTTAGTCACCGAATCTCCTGATATTCGCTTCTATGCTGGGAAACCTTTAGTTACAGCTTCTGGCCTTCCTATTGGCACCTTATGTGTGATTGATACAGAACCTAAATCACTTAACGATGAACAAAAGAGAGCCCTTGAGATATTAGCCCATCAAGTCATTAGCCAACTTGAACTGAGGCTTCATGCTCGTAAGATGCAACGCATGAATACCGAGAGAGAGAAATTCTACGGCGTACTAGCGCATGATTTAAAATCCCCTTTCAACGGGGTTTTAGGGCTTTCACGTTTATTAGTAGATAGTGCGGATAAATCAAACCAAAACCAGGTGAACTTATATGCGAAAGAAATACTCAACTCATCCTTAAAAATTTATCAAATAATAGATGAAATACTTCAATGGACAGAGCACTGCATATCGACTGGAAAGCCTGTTTTAAAAGACTTCTCAATAAAAGAATGTATCGATAACAGTACCGAACTCTTAACAGAATCCATCAAAGCTAAAGACCTTAAAATAGTCATTAAGCTCACTGAAGGCATTGAAGCGAAAGGCAATGCAGCACTATTTAAAACGGCAGTCAGAAACTTACTATCGAATGCGATTAAATACTCCCCAAAAGCTGGCAGCATAGTAATTCAGGCCACAAATAAAGAACAAAATATGCACTTCAGCATTCAGGACGAAGGCAAGGGTATTCCAGAGGAACTTAGTCAACAGCTGTTCAAAGAAACCGTTGCCAGCCTTACAGGCACATTAGGAGAAGCTGGCCATGGCTTAGGGCTTCACCTGACACACGAACTTATTCTCATGCAAAAAGGCCAAATCTGGATAGATGAAGATTATAAAAATGGCACTCTAATTCATTGCGTTCTACCCATGAACTAACCCCCTAAAAAGCATCCATCACAATCATCACTGATCCGATCACATGTTCCTCACGTATAGATTCTTGAAAGACGGTTCTAACATATCGTCCCATTAACTGAATCAGTGAGGTTAAACGTGAGTCATTATAAAGCTCCTTTAGAAGACATGAATTTCGTTCTTTTTGATGTATTAAATGCCGGGCAATTGGCAGAGAACCCTCAGTTTGAAGATGCGACTGAAGACATGTTTAAAGCCGTGATGGATGAAGCGGCTAAATTGGCAGAGCGAGTTATGCTCCCCGTTAATGCATCGGGTGACCGCGAAGGTTGCCAATTTAATCCCGATGACTTTTCCGTCAAAACTCCCGAAGGCTTCAAAGAGGCTTACCAACAATATCGCGAAGGCGGCTGGAGTGGTTTATCAGCATCACCCGATTTCGGAGGTCAAGGTCTTCCCCACCTTCTCAAAATGATCGTAGATGAAATGGTCTGTTCTTCAAACTTATCATTAGGCATGTACCCTGGTCTATCACATGGTGCAATTGATTGTCTCACCCAGCACGGTAGCGAATACCTTCAAACCACATATCTACCTAGGTTAGTGACTGGCGAATGGACAGGCACCATGTGCTTGACTGAACCACAGTGCGGTACAGACTTAGGTTTAATGTCCACCAAAGCCGAGCCAAGTCCAGATTCAAATTACCAAGATGAGACCTACAAAATATCCGGTACGAAAATATGGATTACCGGTGGTGAAAATGATTTGGTAGAAAATATTTGCCACCTCGTTTTAGCCAAACTTCCTGGAGCACCTAATAGCAGCAAAGGTATTTCATTATTCTTAGTTCCAAAATTCTTGCCGGATGGAACACGCAATAAGGCATTTTGTGGCGGCTTGGAACACAAGATGGGCATCAAAGGTTCAGCAACTTGCGTGATGAATTTTGAAGAAGCTACAGGCTGGTTAATCGGTGAACCGAATCAAGGTTTAAAATGCATGTTTACCATGATGAATGCAGCAAGAATCATGGTAGGCATTCAGGGTTTAGGTCTAGCTGAAACTGGTTATCAAGTATCACTCGGTTTCGCCAAAGAACGCTTACAAAGCCGTTCATTAGCAGGCCCTAAAAACCCAGATCAAAAAGCCGATCCGATCATCGTTCACCCTGATGTCCGTCGCATGCTGCTTAAACAAAAAGTCTTAGTAGAAGGCTGTCGGGCCATGGCCTATTGGACGGGCTTACATCTTGATTTAAGTCATGCACACCCTGACGAAAAAAACCGTGAGCACTCCGATGACATTACGCAAATTATGACGCCTATTGTGAAGTCCTTCCTAACGGATGAAGGCTATTTCGCTTGCGATCAGGCACTTCAATCAATGGGCGGCGCTGGTTTTACCCAAGATTGGCCAGTTGAACAATTAATGCGCGATGGCCGAATTGCCAGAATTTATGAAGGCACAAACGGCATTCAAGCTATGGATCTTGTTGGCAGAAAATTAAGTATGAAAGGAGGACAGTTACCACGTAGCTACTTCACGGAACTTCAGACACTGGTGAAGACAATTTCAAATCAGGCGCATCTCGAACAATGCCAGTTATTTATGAAACAAACCCATGAAGCACTGGGTTGGTTAGCCAATAATGCCATCAAAGACCCTGAACAAGCAGGCGCTATTGCATCGCCATTATTGAAAATGTTTGCCTTAACCACCATTGCGGTGATGTGGGCCAAAATGGCAGCTGTTAGTGAATCAGACTCAGCAAAAGCAACCTATTCAGCAAGTTTTTTGAGTGGCAAACAAAAAGCAGCGGATCATTTCTTCCGTCTCTATGCACCGGAAATGGCAGCATTATTGGCAGAAGTGAATTCAGGTAAAGATACCTTAATGGCCTTTGCTGAGGATGAGTTTTAACAAAAGTACTTCGACACTTCGACGAGCTCAGTGCAGGCAAAGCATAATGAACATACTGCCGCTCCCTGAGCCCC
>JBFJZQ010000179.1:0-6800 GCA_041622015.1 Oleiphilaceae bacterium | reverse complement strand
CAGCTCGCCCATGATCGTCTGGTTACAAGAGCTGTTTGAAGAACTTGCCAGAGCGCCGCGAACAATCAGTTCGATAGACAAGTCTCAAGTATCGACCAAATTACAAGAAAAATGGGTAGAGTACTTTGGCAATGAGGTCTTGTGGGTGCCCTTTCATACGCCTCAAGGCGAGCCGTTGGGTGCCCTTATTCTGGTACGTGAAAAAGTATGGGCCGAACATGAAATCAGGATTGCACAGCGCTGCTTTACAGCCTGTGCCCATGCCTACAAAGCACTTGAAACGACTGGCCCTTCGTTTGGCCACGCCCTCAAGACATGCTTTATCAACAGAAAGCTGCGGTTAGCCCTAATGGGTCTTTGTCTTGTCTTTTTGTTCGTTCCGATCCGATTATCGGTATTGACGCCTGCACAGCTCTTGCCGCAATCTCCGTCGATCATAAGAGCACCTATCTCTGGTATCGTTAAGCAGATATTGGTCAAGCCAAACCAGGCAGTCAAAGCGGGTGACCCGCTCGTATCATTAGACGATAGTGAGCTCAAGGCCAAGCAAGCCATCGCGCTGCAAAATCTTGAGGTGGCCAGGAGTGAACTATGGCAGGTTAAGCAGGCTGCCATGACGAATAGAAAGGCATCGGCCCAAGTACAAATCCTCACAGCCCGGCACCAACAAAAGAAAGCAGAGTTGGCCTACATCAATCAACAGCTTGACAAAGTCACCCTAAAAGCGGGAACGACGGGCCTCGTCATTATTAATAGCGTTGGCGAGTGGCTTGGACGCCCCGTCAGCATTGGCGAAAAAATACTGACGATCGCTGACCCAGAAAACAAACAGCTGGAGTTCTGGGTCAGTGCCGCGGATACCATTGCGCTGTCTGAGGCCAAAGAGCTACTGGTTTTTTTTGATGTAATGCCAGATCTACCGGTTGAAGGGCGAGTCAAGTTCATTAATTTTCAACCTGAAATGAGTCCGCAAAATCGACTGGCTTTCCGTGGCATTGGTGAACTGAGTGAGAACGAAGCACGCATTGGCTGGCAAGGAACGGCGAAGATTTATGGACAAAAAACAACACTGGGTTATTACTTATTCCGAAGGCCGTATGCTGCGGCACGGCAGTTCTTAGGTTTGTAATTCCATGACAGATCTTTGTCCTCGTATCCGGCAAGATCTCGAGCTACTGTCGCAGGATGACAGTGGTTCAGACCTTAGTTGGACGATTTTTGACCCAGTCGCAAATAGATTTTTTCGATTTGGGCAGCATGAGATTGAGATCATTCGTGTGATGTTTGGCAGGACTCCGCGACAAGTGAGTAAGGCGCTGGCGCGTGAGGCAAGCCTTAAGGTTACCGAACAGGAGGTCAGCGACCTAGTCGATTTTCTTAGAGCCAATGCGTTGGTGCAAAACGACAAAATGCAAACAGCAATACGACAAAGTCAACACAAATCGCGGCGGGGCTTAATCGCATTACTGTTCCTCCGTTTGCCCTTGGTGAATCCTGATCGCTTTATGCACTTTACCCTACCATGGGTAAAACCCCTTGCGTCGCTAACGGCATTCAAACTTTATGGACTGATGTTAGTCTGTGGCATGTATTTGACAATCCAACAGTGGGATGCGTTTACGGCGACTTTTATAGATCTTGTCTCCCTAAAAGGTCTGATTGGATACGTTTGCGCCTTATTCATCGTGAAGGTTTTTCATGAGTTGGGGCATGGCTACACAGCCAAAGCTAAGGGGTGTCACGTACCGATCATGGGCGTCACTTTTATAGTGGGTTGGCCGATACTCTACACAGACACCACTGACGCCTGGCGACTCACATCGCGAAGAGATCGCATACATATAGATGTGGCAGGCGTCAGTGTTGAAATGGTTGTTGCAAGCGTTGCACTTCTTGTCTGGAACCTATTTCCAAGCGGTTTCTGGGGAGGGGTAGCATTTTTGCTTGCTACTTCTACCTGGTTAATGAGCCTGCTAGTCAATCTTAACCCACTTATGCGTTTTGATGGTTATTATTTGCTATCAGACTACTGGCAAGAGGAGAATCTGGAACAGAGGTCTTTTAATCTCTGTCGCTGGTACTTGAGAGATCGATTGCTTGGGCTAAAAGTCGAGCCTCCAGAAGCATTTCAACTCAGGTTAGTGCTTTATGCGCTGGCCGTGTGGATTTACCGATTGTTTTTATTTTTGGGCATCTCTTTGATGGTCTATAACCTGCTATTTAAAGCGGCAGGCCTATTGATGATGTTTGCTTGCATCAGCCATTTTATACTGCGCCCTGTCCTGATGGAGTGTGATTATCTGATGAAACACAGAGCCTTGATCAACTGGAATAGACGCGCCTTACTGACATGCTTGCTCGTGATCAGTCTACTGAGCGTGCTATTCATTCCCTTCTCGACGACGATCGATGCACCGACTGCATTGAAAATAGAGCATTCAGTCATTTACAGCCCCAGTGAAGGTTTTGTTGAAAAAGTGAATGCACGCGAGGGTCAAGCTCTTAAACAAGGCCATCTTATAGCTCGAATAGACGAACCTTATCTTGCGCATCAGATCGAATTGGCAGCGCTGCGCTTAAGAGAACTTGAGTTCAGCCTGGAGGCCTCTAACTTTGATGCGAAACAACGCCATCAATATCAGCGTCTCAAAAATGAGCTTAAGACCCAGCAGGATCGTTATGAGAAGCTCCTGGCGCAAAAACTAAATCATACACTTTTGGCCCCACGCAGCGGTATTGTAAGCAATCTGAATCCAGACATTACCGACGGTTCCTGGTTGCCGAAAAATACAAAGCTACTGACTATCATTGTTCCCGAAGCAACACAGGAAGCCTATGCCTATGTTAATTCAAAAGACCGAGGCAGGTTGCAAGTTGGCGCCTCAGGGCACGTCTATTTCAACGACATGGCGCCAATCTCCGTTACGATTGAAGAAATAGAGCCATTTACGATTACCCATTTAGAGGACAAGTTACTGGCACACATTCATAACGGTGCTATCGATGTGACACTCAAGGGTGAACATTATGCGCCTGTGCAATCATGGTATCGGGTCAGAATAACTTTGGCAGAGCCGGTTAAGGCCAGATTTCTTATGGCAGGTACGAGTCATTTCGATGCTCATTCTCGATCCGTGATGCAACGTGTTTGGCGTTTGGTGCAGGGCATCGTTATTCGGGAAAGCGGCTTTTAGATGGAGCAGCATAGTAAACTGAGAGCGGCCTTGAGAGCTTTGAATCTCTCAATCGGGCATTTGGCTGGGCATCTTAATCATTGGCATGACTAATACATTGAGTGTTTGAGTTATACTGTTGGGTGAATGCGTTATAAACGTAATCGATATAGAGCGAAAAAAGCCAGCTATTGGGGGGCGCTTCAAAAAGATGGCTTTTGATCTGTTAGCGGGGGCCGGATTCGAACCGACGACCTTCCTGATCTTATAGAAGGCTGAGCCAGATTTTATTTTCCTCGAGACGAAAAAAAAACCAGTCAAATTGCTTTAACTTGTCTTTCTGTTTGGTAGCGGGGGCGCGATTTGTTTTCTAAGACGCGCAAACAAGGATAAGGATAATGTGGTCGACTAAATGTCTGAATTGAACTTTTGTGTGTAAATAATAATCAATTACCTATAAACATATGCAAGTGATTTTACAACCGTAATCAATTGGCTGATTTATCTATATGATCTTCTTTAATAGCGGTTAGTTATTAAGGCTAAACCAACTGTGATTCATGCCTATTATAAGGTACGATAAAGCAAATTCCATTTTTGCACAGATTAAAGTACCTTGGGCACATGCTTATCCAGTAACTTGATATATCTCAGCACCTTGCCTTAACTATATATGTGATTAATAAATAATAAATAGGACTTAGTTGTGTATGTCTAACCAGCAGGGTTTGCCAATTCTGTTTTTTACTTTAATACCTTAATCTTATTTAAAAACTAAACGACCGCAGGCAAATTGTGCTATCCAGCAGAGACCCTTCATTTTGGCGAACAGTCGCGTTCAGTCTCGTGATCACCATTGGCGTGGGTTTATTGACCTATGCAGAGGTATTCCGAATCATGAATGTGAGTCTGATGGATAGTGTGTTTGCAGTCTTGCCCAATAAATTGGAAACACCGCCGGTGCTGCTTGTTGAACTGGGTGAATTTGAAGGCGCTTCGCAGCCAGAACGTAGTCAGCTTCTTAAATCCATCATAGCTGAGCACCCTCGCTCTTTGAATCTTGTTATCAACAACCGGGCTGATTTCGAAATCTGGTCTCAAATTGTTTCCAAGTATCAGGGGGAGAATACGAGGCCTGTGCTACTGACAAATTCTGCGCTGGATGACAGCGCATCCATTAATTTAGCTCGTGTTCAGCTATTAGGGGGGTACCACCGAGTATGGTCTATCGATTCTCTTAGCCAGGAATCTCAGTATTTTCCCCTGAACTATTATCAGCCTCGGCTTCCCGATACCCCGCTAATAGACTTTACGATGGGGGCTAACTACATCCCTAAAGTGAGGGGCGAACAGATTCTGCAGGGATCGATACCAGCATTACTAGTTCGTGATAAGCACATTGTTGTCGGGGCAGCGATCAATGCTGGCCAGCCCGGATTCTCCGTTCCCTTTTCAAGACTAAATGGTATTTCATCGGCGGAACTTCAGAGCTATGTGCTTGCGAGTGCAATGAATGACCGTTTCATCTCCGGCTACAATCCCTGGCTGGCAATGCTGGTTTCTGCTCTCATACTGACTTCATGTTTATTGGTGCTGCAATGGTTGGAGTTTTGGGGTGCCTGCTTAGTTTTACTAAGTGAAATCATAGTCGCGGTGCTGATCAATTACCTGGTAATCCGTTTTTATGCATACCCTCTGCCCGTTAGTCAGTGGTTACTGGTTGCATTGCTGGCGCTTTTCATGGTGTACCAACAAAAAAGACGCAAGGAACAGAATACCCTCAAGCATCTGGTTGCAGAGATCGACGCAGGACTAGCTGAGCGCATTTTGCCAAAACATTTTAATCAGACTGATCAGCCCTGGTCCCAAATTATTAATTTTGTATTTCAGCAATTAAATCTAAACAAAGCGATTTTTTTGGAAAAGGTAAAAAACAACCATCGGGTTAAGGAAATTTCTTCCATTCAATGCGATCTGGAAGGTATTTTGGAGCTACGGCGCGATTATTTACGTCCACCTTATCTGGACGCGATCGAAGCAGGCCGGCCTGTGCAGTCTTTTAGGCAGTACTTCAAAAACAAACAGGATGAAGAGCTCGAATACTTAGCAGTCTTGAGCTTTGGCGGAGAGGTTCTCGGTTTCTGGGCAGCCTCTTTGACACCCGGCGAAAATTGGAATCAATCTGCATTTGAAAACAATATGCGGGCCTATGCTGAACAGGTTGCCGAATTACTCTATCATCGCGAGCATTGGTTGAAACAGCATGCCTGGGCTGAAAATTTCTGGGTCAGAGTGTTCTCTTTTGAAACAGGTAACCGACTGCATACTCGGCTCAAGCAGTCGGTGAATTTGCTGGAAGGCAGAATGGATACCTTGGAGCGAGTGTTTAACTGCCTAAGTACCGCTTCCGTTGTATACAGCGTTTTTGGTCAAGTAATTCACGTAAACAAGAGGATGGAACGTGTATCTGCCTATTACGATATATCCATTTTTGGTCACACAGCCACTGAGGCTCTGGCCAAGATTTCTGAGCTATCTCTTGATGAAGCAAAAAAGAAGATCCGCTACGTGGTACGCAAACAGCAAAATATTACCATAGAGTTGCATAGTCTGGACAAGCCTGGTCAGCACATTCTGCATATTCGGCCCATAGTTGCAGATGAGATCAGTAATGATGCGGTATCTTTGCCTTTTCAAGTATTAGGCATCTTATTTGAGTTTATCGATGTCAGGGAAATACGTGAGCTGATGTCTTTTCGGAAGAACTTGATGCAGCAATATTTTCATAATATCCGTAACGACCTGGCGACGGCTGGTATGGCAATGAGAATAATCGCTGAAACCAATGATCAGGACAAGAAGACCCAGCTTATCGGGATGATTAACCAAAACATTGCCGAAATTTCAAAGCGTACGACTCAAGCTGAGGCAGAAGTGGAAAGATTTACCAGTATGTACGAACAAAGCGGCTCCACAATCAATTTTACCAATCTGGTGTTGAAAGTCGTTGATGAAATGCAAGAAACCCTTCAAGCACACAATATTGAGTTAGATCTGGAACTTCCTCAGATCTCTGGACTGGTTCTGGGCGATCTGGGTGTTTTATTACAGTTTTTGAGGGTCGCCTTCAGATTGATGATAGAAGATGCGATAGAGCCTTCGATTCTAAAGGTACAGGTAAAGGAAAGTGCGTCGAATGACAAAATGCTTGTTTCTATCAAAGACCGAGGGCATGGTGTAGATCCTACTTTTCTGGAGCGTTCGTTGCGACAGGAGGAACAACTCTTTGTAGATGAAAGTGATCCTCCCTTAGTGCAAATAGGCGTGCTGATACGACAGCTTTCGCAATTCGGGGCGCATGCAAATCTGGATGCTGATTTAGGTTTAGGTTTTGCGTTAGAAGTCCAGCTCCCTTTATATGATTTTACAGGCTAAAGCTAAAATGAGTAAACAAATACTCTTGGTCGAAGACCAGAATTCATTTGCAATATTACTGACAATGGTGCTTGAAGAGCAGGCAATCCAAGTGCATCACGCAAAAGATGGTGAAGAAGCGCTTAAGTTAATGGAGACCTTCGATGTGGAGGGTATCATTACGGACTTATATATGCCCGGCATGGACGGGCT
>JBFJZQ010000178.1:0-6810 GCA_041622015.1 Oleiphilaceae bacterium | reverse complement strand
GAGGTCAACCATTCTTTATTGAAAATTCTAGGCTACAGCCGTGAAGCTCTTCAAAAATTGACATTTCAGGATATAACTCACCCGGATGATCTGAATACGGATCTCGAATTCGTAAAAAAAATGTTAGCTCAAGAAATCGATCATTACACTATGAAAAAACGATACTTCCGTAAGGATGGCTCTGTAATCTGGGCTCGACTTAAGGTGGGGCTGGTGTTAACCGAAAAAGGTGATCCAGACTATTTCATTTCAATCATCGATAATATTACTGAGCAAGAGGAAAAAACGCCTGATCTTGACTTAAAAGGCACAACTCATGGCAAATAAACCAGAAAAAAGTGCTATTAGTAAAGCTAAGCATAGTGATCGGGAAGGAATGTCGGCGGTTTATGATGAACTCATGGTTGTAGGAATCGGCTCTAGTGCTGGTGGCCTTGAGGCGCTTCAGTCCTTGGTGCCGACCTTACCCAAAGACAGTAAAAAGTATTGCTATATCGTCGCCCAGCATCTGTCACCTTCATACAAAAGTATGATGATGGAACTTTTGGAAAAATATTCGGCTATTCCTATTTTAGCAGCCCAGAATGATCTTCAGGTTCAAGCTGATCATATTTATATATGCCCTCAAAATGTTGATATTGAGATCGCTCCTGATAATAGGCTGGTGCTGTTAGAGCCAAACCAGGAACAAATGCATTCTCCCAAACCATCAATTGACTTGCTTTTCGAATCAATTGCGCTTTACAAGAGAGAAAATGCGATAGGTATTCTACTTTCTGGAACCGGCTCTGATGGTGCCAGAGGGCTTAGAGCTATCAAAGCAGAGGGGGGGGTCTCAATTGTTCAGGATCCTGCGACAGCCAAATTTGACGGCATGCCTTTGGCTGCAATTAATTCTGGTAACATCGATATTGTATTAGGACCTCAAGAAATGGGTGAGCAGCTAAGAAACTTGCTTTCTTTTTCTCATTTATCGACTTACGAACTTGGGAAAATAGAGATTCCTGTTAATCTTTATAAGGGGGTATTAAAAGCCATTCAGCGTTCGGTAAATGTTGACTTTTCTCTTTATAAAGAAAATACCATCCTTCGTCGCATCGATCGCCGTATGTCTACACTTAAAATTACCGGCTCTGAAAACTATTTTCATTATCTGCAAAATAACGCTAAGGAGGTTGAATGTCTATACAGGGATATTCTGATTGGTGTCACTTCTTTTTTCCGAGACGCTAAAGCTTTTGATGTTTTGAAAAATAAACTCGACGCTTATCTTTCCTCAAAATCTAAAGAAGATAAGGTCTTAAGAATTTGGGTGGTGGGCTGTTCAACTGGGGAAGAAGCTTATTCTGTGGCGATGATGCTATCAGATTTGATTAGTGAGCGTAATGTTGAAGTTAAGGTGCAAATATTTGCCACCGATATAGATTCCAATGCTCTTGAAGTCGCTAGGAAAGGTATTTATCCTGAAAGTGCATTGCATAATTTGCCTGCTTCATTCAAAAAACGTTTTTTTCGTGTCAAAGGTGATTGCTATGAGGTGAATAAGCCAATTAAAGGTATGATTCTGTTTTCAAAACATAATCTGGTAGCGGATCCGCCATTTCTAAAACTCGATCTCATTAGTTGTCGTAACCTGCTCATCTACTTTGGTCTAGAGCTGCAAAAAACTGTAATGCCACTGTTCCACTACTGTCTAAAGGATGGTGGTTTGCTTTTTTTGGGTAAGTCAGAATCAGTGGGGGTTTTTCATGACTATTTTAAACCATTAGAGCGAACGGCAAAGGTATTTGAGGCTTTATTTCTTGGCCGAAAAGCACCGCTGTTGAAGCCTGTAGGCGCAAAGCTTAGCAGAAAATTATCCAACAATATTATGACTAGCAATTTAGATAACCATCAAGTGAACGCAAAAGAAATTAGTCCAAGGCCAACACTTGCCGATATTACCACACGAGTTTTAAATAAAATTGTTCTGCCCAATAGTCTAGTAATCAATGAAAATATGGACATTATCTACTCTCAAGGTGAGAACCCTTTTTTGGTAAGGCCACAAGGTGAACCTACCAACAATGTATACAAAAATATGTTGCCCTCGCTCTCCGCTGATTTGCGGGCCGCTGTCCATATGCTAAGTCAGGAACGCAAGGTTGTTAAAACAGACTTTCAAAAAATTATCAGTAAGGATAACAATCAGTATGCTCGTCTAATTGTTACTGAGGCACCCGATGATTTAAAGCTGGGCCGACTTTATATGGTTTTCATACAAGCTGAAGATGAGTTACAGGTTCCTATATCATTACCGGATGAGGCTAGATTTAATACTGCGAGTGATGTTTTGGTTAAAGAGCAAGAACGGCAAATTACAAATATACGAACCCAGCTACAGACTGTAATTGAGGAATTAGAAACCTCTAACGAAGAGATGCAATCACTGAACGAGGAGCTACAAAGTGCTAATGAGGAACTGCAGAGCTCTAACGAAGAATTAGAAACAACCAATGAAGAACTTCAATCCACTAATGAGGAGTTACAAACCGCTTATACAGAGCTAAGACTCGCTTATGAGGAAAAAGATCATCAGAAAAAAGAGTTAGAACGCACTGAGGATGAGTTAAGACGTACCTCAGAGATGGTCTCTGAAGCTGAGCGTTTGGGTCAAAATGGTTCATGGATGATGCAAATTGGCAGTCGCGAAATGTGTTGGAGTCATGGCTGTTATAACTTGTTTGATCTTTCTGAAGATGGATTCAAGCCCTCATATGAAGCCCTGGTTGGACTGACTTATCAGAATGATCGAACTTTGCTGGAAAATTATTTTAGTGAATTATTCATGGGTCATCCAGCTGACTCATTGAAGATTAGATGTAATCGTGGCACTAATGATAGTTTTTGGCTAAAGATTACAGCCCATGTTTTATTCAATGATTTAATGAAACCTGTCAAAGTCTTAGGCAATATGCTTGATGTTACTGATGAGGTTCTTCGTAGCCATGAAAGAGAGTCCCATCGTAACCTAGTGAGGGGCATTATCAGTAACAGCCTTAACGGAATCTATTTGTATAGTTTTATAGAGATGAAAAACTCATATATTAATGAGGCATATACAGACTTGACTGGCTATACTCAGAATGAGATTGATCTTATGAGTGATGAGCAATTTAGCCAGCTTTTTAAGCCAGAAGAGTTGGATGAAATTGTATCTCATATGGAAAAAGTCAAGCAGTCAAAAGACGGCCAGATCGTAACTATTCAGTATCACTTTAAAACCAAGGCTGGTTCTTATGTGAAACTTGTTTCAAATGACAGTGTCTTTGAACGTGATGCTAAGGGTCTAGCAACTAGCATGATAGGTAACTTCTACAAAAGCCAAGATCCGGATTAGAGAAGGTATAAATAATGTCGGAGCAGGATGATAGTAGCTATTCTTCCGCGAGGGTCGCATTGGGTGAGTTGAAATGCTCTTTAGATGCAAAAGATACTGCGTCGCTGGCTAAAGCAAGCAAAGCATTGGAAAAAATGCAAGCTTACTGGGAAAAAAGTAAGGAGAGTGACCCTGCGCTAGATCGTTACATTCATCTCTTTTCAAGTGCTCCAGTTGGCATTGTCGAGCTCGACCATGGTCTTCGTATTTTGTCGATCAACAGCTTAGCTGATGAAATGCTTCAGCATAATGCAGAGGCTTCTTCCAGCCAACTCATAAGCCAGCGTCTTTTAGGGAAGAGTTTTGTCAGCAGAATCGTGGTCGGTGTAAAGAGTTTTTTTTCATGGGTTAATACTGGATGTAAGGGTGAACTAGAGGTCAGGTTCTTAAATACTGTTAAAAAATATAGCATACTTTTACGTGGTCAAATAATTGGTGAAGGTCTCTCCCGAACCTATCTAATTAGTATGGCGCTCAACGAAAAATTTACACAACTAAGAGATAGTCTTCTTCGCTATCAACAACTGTTTGATGTTATGGATGATGCTGTCTTGCTGCTGGATAGATCTGGCATAATTAAAGAAGTGAATTGTGCCATGCTCCTGCTTACAGGGTATTCTAGAAACGAACTTATTGGCACACAAGCAGACCTGCTTCTTAGCTCCCCCAATGATAGGATGTTTTCTCTCTTTGAAGGTCTGAAAAACCATCAAAATAAATGGCAAGGTAGGATAAGTTTAAAACGAACCGGTTACTTGCAGGCATCAATCATAGGCATCAAAGGTGAGGGTGATAAGGGAATAGAGTCAATTGATGTAATTTTTCATGACATCTCGAAAACCATGACTGAACAAGATCGCGTGAGATATCTCGAGCATCTTGAGCATTTGGCTAATTATGACTCCTTGACAGGACTCTCCAATCGACTCCATTTCAACAAACTTTATGCTGAAAGGATAGCTGAAGCGCAACGCCAAGCTATGCATCTCACGCTGTTTTTTGTTGATTTAGATAAGTTTAAAGGTTTAAACGATATATATGGTCATCAATATGGCGATAAGCTTTTACGCAAGTTTGCACAGAGGATTAAAGCATTAGTTCGAAATAATGATCTTGTGGCTAGGTTGGGCGGTGATGAGTTTGCAATTTTGATAGCTGATGAGTTCCCTAAAACTGCGATTGAAGCTTTTGCAGCAAAAATGATAAATCATCTTCAAAAACCTTATCAGCTTGATAATATCCAATACCAAACAACAGTAAGTATTGGCATAGCAAGCTATCCGAATGATGCAATGAGTGACAGTGCCTTATTAAATTGTGCTGATCAGGCTATGTATTTGGCTAAACGTTCTGGCCGGAATAACTATCAGTTTTTTCATAAAGATTTGCAAGAGAAAGCTCGCCAGCAAAGAGAATTGGAAGATTGTATTGATTATGCTATTCACCATCATGGGCTTGAACTCTATTTTCAACCTTTAAACAATTTGCTGAGTGGTAAAATTATTGGTTTTGAAGCGCTTGCGCGCTTAAAAAACCAAAAAAATGAAATTTTTTATCCTGATGACTTCATCCCTGAGGCTGAGAGAACGGGTTTAATCGTGCCGCTGGGAAAATTGATTTTGACCCAGGCATTCAGCCATTTGCGTGCTTGGTTGAAGCGAGACATGAAATTACCGATATCAATCAATATGTCAGCGCTTCAACTTAAGGATGAATCCACCTTGAAGCATATCCGTCAACTCACACAGGATTTTCCCGAATGCGTGCCCTTAGTTTACTTGGAAATCACTGAGACTTTCTTTATTGAGCAATCACAAGATATTGAACATGTGATCGAGGTAATATTAGCCCTAGGGCTAGCAATTACATTAGATGATTTTGGTACCGGATATTCTTCCATATATAGCCTTAAAAAATTCTCATTTAAAGTGATCAAAATTGATCGGGCATTTGTACAAGGAATTACTCACGGTAATGAAGATGATATTCTGATCCTTAAAGCCATGCTGCATATGATACAGGGGCTTGGTTTAAAGGCGATTGCAGAAGGCATGGAGACGCAAGAAGAGGTTAATTTCCTGATTGAAAATGGTTGTACCATCGGGCAGGGTTTTCTGTTTTCAAAACCTATGCCAGCAAGTAGTATTGTAGGTTATGTCAATGCTCAGGCGTTCGATTGAGATGGCGCCAAACCTCATTAATCCAACTAAAAACTGTTTTATTTTTACCGTTATGTTTTGCTCGATAAGGTGCTTTATCGGCACCCAAAACTGTATCATCAATATCCTCATTCTTTATGTATTCAGTAATACCGATGGACAGTGTGACGTGGAGTGAAAATATAAATGTATCGAGTTTTAAAGAGAATTAATTTGGGATGCCTTTCTTTTTCGTGACTTCATGGCTTAGCATCTTTACTCAAATTAAACTTTTTACCATCGATCACAGCAGAAGATAAATTGATTTCAGATTCTTCAGCATCTGCTTCTTTTTTTGAGTCATTTTTAATAACAGCAATGGGTATTCAACAGAGAACCATAATAGGTTCTCATTTAGTATCGTCATCTCGTTGTTTCTTGGCCATAATACTTTTTAGTTTTCCGAATGTGGTGTCGATTATTTCTTCACTTAAAACAACAAACTGGCTCTCCCTTAATTTGACTTTCTATGCTATTTGGCAGGTCATATCAACTTTGCCATGACTGACATCGAGAAGAAGTTGTAGAGATTCGGTCAAAGGTGATATTAGTAATCATTCCAATGCCTGATTCATGAGTGAAACAACTGAAATTAGCCTGCCAAGCAAGCGCTTGGTTTGTAAAGTGGTCGATTTGATATTATTATGCGTTGAGTGAAGTTTAATAAAAGTACTATCACTCGCTCGTTAAGCCCGTCGAAACGCACTCAATGAAACAATTTAAAAGGCCCTTCGGCCCTTCGATAAACTCAGGGCATTCAAGCTCAGGGAGCGAATATAGCATTCATTGAAAATATATTTTAGGAGCTGGATTTTGGCATCTGAAAGTAATGAAAAAAAATTAGAAAATTCAGAAATTGAAGCAACAGATCCCAATAGTGCCAAAGGCCGTTTGCTGCTGATTGCCGCTAAATTATTTAACCAGAAAGGCTATGAGCGAACCACGGTTCGTGATTTGGCCAATGCAGCGGGTATTCAGTCGGGTAGTCTTTTTCATCATTTCAAAACTAAAGAAGATATTTTGAAGTCGGTCATGGTCGATACCATTATCTTCAACACTCAACGCATGAAACAAGAAATGGCTAAAGCTGAGACGTGTGTCGATGCTTTAAAAGCCTTAATTCGTTGTGAACTCGAGTCTATTAATGGCGAAACCGGGGAGGCCATGTCGGTATTGGTTTATGAATGGCGTAGT
>JBFJZQ010000177.1:0-6859 GCA_041622015.1 Oleiphilaceae bacterium | reverse complement strand
TCGGTAGAGGTCATCACCACCTTAGCACCAATAGATTCTGCAAATGCTTGGATACGAACATCATCTGTCGCGATGACCACAAGATCAGCATCTGATTTCAGAGTTTGTTCGTAGACATGCTGAATCATCGGCTTGCCCGCGATATCGAGTAGCGGTTTACCCGGTAGACGAGTAGAAGCAAATCGAGCAGGTATGATGACTGTAAAAGACATAACTATTTACCTAATTTTTCATCCACACTAAGAGTGCGTGCTTCTGTTTCTAACATGACAGGAATATCATCACGCACAGGATAAGCCAAACCATCGACCTTGCAAATGAGTTCGTTTTTAGCTTTCTCGTACTTCAACTCACCTTTACATAAAGGACAGGCAAGTATCGACAATAGTTTAGTATCCATTTTTTTACCTTTTATACTTAAAATAGTTTTTTCAAATTTAGTTTGTTTAGCATACTCGAGTCTATGTGAAACTTATTTCAACCCGACATCTTTGATAATTTTCTCTGCCAGATCACCATTTAGCTGTGCGCTAACGGGCAGAAACCAAGCATCCTTCAAGCCCAATAAGTCACATTTAACGGCATCTTTTTCCGTCATGATAATGGGCAGTGCCTGCTCAAAGTCAAAATCACTTTTCTGATAAGCATGATGATCGCCAAAAGCATGAGTTTCAAGCTTTATCCCGGCAGCACTTAAGGTACTGAAAAATCGTTCAGGATGACCTATCGCGGCGACGGCATGAATAGTATTTCCTTCAAAATCCTGCAGCGTTTTTGGCTTGAGGTTATTCATGCTGATTAGAGATTCAGTCTTTAAGGTCATACTAAATGAATTTTGATTTAAAGAAGATTGGCCATATGAATGCGAATTACTTGCACCGTTCACAACAAGGTAAGGAATACTTTGAAGGCGACTAATGGGTTCCCGCAAAGGGCCCATCGGTAATAAATGGCCATTGCCCCACTTCCTTTGACCGTCAAAGACACAGATTTCAACATCTCGATGTAAAGCGTAATGCTGCATACCGTCATCGGAAATGATGATATCACAGCCCACCTTTTCAAGTGTTTTCGCGGCTAGCGCTCGCGAAGGGCTAACAAAAATTCGACAATCGAGTTTTTTCTTGAGCATTAAGGGCTCATCGCCCACTTCGGAAGGTAGGCTATGGACAAACACTTCTCGTACTTGATATTTACCTAGTTTCGCACCGTAACCTCGACTCACGATGCCTGGGTTAAAACCTTTATTTCGAAGGGATTCAACCAGATGACAAACTAAAGGGGATTTACCCGTCCCGCCTACGGTGATGTTTCCGACAACAACAACGGGAACACCCATATGATGGACTTTAAACAGGCCTGTTTGATAAAAAAGCTTTCTAAGAGAAATGACTGCATGATAAATAAGACTCAGCGGCCATAATAGATATAACCACAAAGCACCTTCATACCATGCTTTGGTTATGATCGCGTCACGCGCTTGCGCCATTTTAATAATCCGATCTAAACATAATTAAGGACATAGTTTGATGTTAATGTAGAGCATCTTCAGCAAAATTCATTCGATAAAGCTTGGCATACTCGCCATTTGCATCTAACAGTTCTTGATGCTTTCCTTGCTCGATAATCAGCCCTTGATCCATCACCACAATCTTATCCGCATTCTCAACAGTCGATAAACGATGGGCTATAACTAAGGTCGTTCTACCCTGCATTAATGCATCTAACTCGCCTTGTATTACTTTCTCAGATTCTGTATCCAGCGCGGAGGTTGCCTCGTCTAGAATCAAGATTGGTGCATCTTTTAATAATGCTCTGGCAATCGCAATGCGCTGACGCTGTCCACCCGATAATGAAATGCCGTTATCTCCGACCATGGTGTCAAAGCTGTGTTCTTTTTCTTCAATAAATGAAAGTGCATTGGCTTTTTTCGCAACATCCTCTAACTGTTCTAAAGTTGCGCCGTCTAATCCACCATAAGCAATATTCTTGGCCAGCGTATCATTAAATAATGTGACTTGCTGTGTCACCAACGCGATCTGATCTCTTAGCGAGCGCAGTTTTATTTTATCTATGGGTATGCCATCTAAGGTAATTTCACCCGAGTCTAATTCATAAAAACGAGGAATTAAATTTGCCATGGTCGACTTACCACTGCCAGAGCGCCCTACCAAAGCGACCGTTTCACCTGCTTTTATTGTTAAGTTAATATTCTTAAGAATGGGCTGTGGGCTTGTTTCATATTTAAATGACGCGTCTTTAAAAACGAGTTCACCCTTTGCACGCGCTATCTCAATTGTGCCTTCATCTTTTTCTTTTGGCGTATCGATGATTTGAAATAAATCCCGTGCAGCCGCAACGCCGCGTTGGATTTTTTCATTTACTTGTGTCAATTGTCTGATAGGTTTAGCCATGGTAGAGGCAGCCGCAATAATGACCACGAAGCTGGCGGCGGTCATATCACCTCGAATTGCAGGATCTAATGCAATCCAGATAAGAATTGCAATCGCCAAGGACACTAGAATCTGAATAATCGGGGTACTCACCGATTTAGTCATTTCCATTTTTAAGCTTTGTTTAAGGTTATATTGACTCGCATCGCTAAAACGTTCGGCTTCATATTTTTCGCCACCAAATATTCGAACAACTCGATAGCCATTCACCACTTCTGAAGCGACATGGGTGACATTGCCAACGGACGCCATAATCCGTTTACTCAGCTTTCTAAAGCGCTTACTCACGAAGGCCACCATAATGCCAATAAAGGGCCCTAAGCCTAGAAAAATAAACGTTAGCTTCCAATTGGCAGTCACCATAACGATAAACAAACCAACCACGGTTAAGCCTTCACGAACAATGATTGTGACGGCATCCGTCGCTGCAGCAGACACCTGCTCGACGTTGTAAGTAATACGAGAAATTAAGTGCCCCGATGAACTGGAATCAAAAAAACGACTAGGCAGTGTTAGATAACGGTCAAACACCTCTGTTCTGATTTTATGAACAATATTTCGACCTACGTAAGCAATATAGTAGCCACCCAGAAAACCGCCTAAGCCGCGCAGGGCAAATAGAGCTACAATTAAAAGAGGAAGTAATATCCGGTTCTCTTCGGTTGGGTGTTCAACTGTCTGAATAACAAACTCAAGTGCCTTCGCCATGGATGCACTGGCCGCAGCATAGAGCGCATTGCCGATTACACTCAGAAAGAAAAAGAATTTAAGAGGCTTAACGTAAACCAGTAATCGTTTGTAAATATCCCAATTTGAGTCGGTATTATCACTCATGAATACATTAACCTGCGTAATGAGTTATAGATAGAAAATGGCCTTATTAAACAATAAAGCCATAAAACTTCGATGCTAGTTTTTGCCTGAACGTTGTGTCGTAATACTCAGCTGAACAAAGCCAAGCTGACCTGCAACATCCATGACCCGAACAACATATTCATGTTGGGTTTTAGAATCGGCAGTAATAATAAAAGGAATATTATTTTTTCCTGCGGAGAGTTTTTCAACGGCGCGCTTCAAGGTATCTTCTTGATTATTCACTAGACTTCGATCATTAACAGAATATTCACCTGCTGCATTAATCACCACTTCAATTTCATCTATGGCCGGTTTAGCAGGCTCTGCGCTTGATTGTGGCAAATCAATTTCTAAATGACTTTCTTTGGTGAAGGTTGTCGATACCATAAAAAAGATAAGCAGAAGAAATACCACGTCGATCATTGGGGTTAAATCAACGGCTACGTTTTGATCTACCTGGCGTTTGAATTTCAAGCGTCTTTCTCTCCCTGGTTTTGCGCTTCACGATCACCATGAAGAACTTCAACCAATCTCAAAGATTCTTGCTCCATATCAACCACTATCTCATCAACACGACGCAAAAAGTATCTGTGGAATATTAAGGCGGGAATCGCAACCGTCATACCGGCGGCGGTGGTAATCAAGGCCTCGGAAATACCACCGGCAAGCGCCGCAGCATTGCCAGCACCTTCTAACTGAAGCTGAGCAAAGACTTTGATCATACCAATCACGGTACCCAATAAGCCAAGCAAAGGCGTGATAACAGATATGGTGCCCAAAGCAGTTAGGAAACGTTCCATTTCATGAACAACATGACTCGCTTCTTCTTGAATACTTTCTTTCATGATCTCTCGACCATGCTTGGCATTTACCAAACCTGCCGCCAATATTCTTCCGAGCGGTGCAGATTCTTTTAACTCTTTAATCTTGCGAGCATTCAATTCTTTCTTTCGAATTGAGGCCCATAAGTCCTGAACCATTGATTTAGGTGCCAAGCGACTGACGCGCAATGTCCAAAAGCGTTCAATAATTATTGCTAAAGCCAATACTGAACAAAGCAGTAAGGGGAACATGATAATGCCACCTGGCTTCAATAAATCTAACACTGACATTCTCCTTGAATGAGCTTTCGTTTATAAAACAGTTCGTGCCTTAAAGTTTAAATCATCTTGATGCTAGAATTATTTTTTCCAATATCGCCATAGATTTTAAACTGGCTTTAATTTGCGCTACTTTAGCACAAACAAGAATTTAGAAAAGCCTGATCTTTCTTATACAAGCTTCACGGTAAACATTTATGACTTTTCCAGCGAATATTCAATTTATAAACTTGGATATAATAGAAGTCGCTAATTACTCTCGCGCATAATTAACCACAAAGCCGTCATTTTGATAGGCACTGGACCTAAATTCATAGCCGCCCGCCCTGAATTTGATTGCACCCAGGCTTGATGTATTCAACGTCATCGACGAAAACGTAGCCACCCGATCTAACACTTGAACTGAAGGATGACCAAATTTATTCAAATATCCTGCTGAGAAAACAATATAGTCTGGCTGGACATGTTTTAATAAGGCAAATGAAGAGCTTTTTGAAGCGCCGTGATGACCGGCGATTAATACATCCGCTTTGAGCTTATGCCGATAGTGTTTGACGACATCCATTTCTGTCTGGGCTTCTATATCACCCATCAGTAAAAATATCTTTCCCATCATGCTTAAGCGAATAATGCATGATTGATTATTTGAACTGAGCTGTGAAATATCCGTTTCAGGAAACGGGTACAAAACCTCTAGTTCGAAATCTGCCTCTCGCCATTTCATTCCCGTTTGGCAGTGATTAAATCCAGACAAAGACAGCCTTTCTGGCTGACCACTCCACGCAATCATGGGCTTAAATTCATCATGCAAGGAAACTAAATCGCCAGCATGATCCGCATCACCGTGACTTAAGATAACACCCTGAAGTTGATTCGATTTTTGATGGCGCCTTAAATAAGGCAACAAGACATTTTTAACAGATGAACTTTTATCAAATGCAGGGCCTGTATCATATAACCACACCTTCCCTTCTGACTTCATAGCCAGCGCCAAACCTTGGCCGACATCGAATACCATAAATTCAGGCGTATCGTCATAAAACCTGCTTGGAAACACAATCACTAAAGCTAACGCTAAGGCACTCATTGCGAAGACGCTTTTTACTTTATTGAATACCAATAATGCCATCACCCCAAGACCGAAACAGATCATGATCAAAGCATAAATCTCAATCGTAATAGGGATATGGAATAACTTTAGAGAAGATAAATAGGCACTTAGAAGCTCGATTGACATATCAAGTGCAACCAGAAGAAATTCAGCAAGCGCTTCAGAAACCGTTGAAACAAGAAACCAGCCTAGACTGAAAGGGAGAACGACGAGAGATACCCATGGAATGGCAAATACATTAGCCAGCATATTTTCGAGACCATGTTTGGTTCCTAAGATACTACTAAGCGGCGTCATGGCGATGATCAATACGAATTGAAACGTAATCAGTGACAGCCAACCTTGAGGATTCAAGGTAGTAAGCTGAAATATCAGAAAAATAATAGCGACACATAAAAAGGAATACCAAAAACCTAAATTCAAGGTAGACAATGGGTCTAGCAATAACACTAAAAATAACGCCAGAAAGAACATCCACCATTTACTTTGCTTTATATAGCCGGACAAATAAAACAAAGCACAGACACACATGACCCATGCTCGCTGAGCTGAAGGTGTAAATCCAACCAGAGCGACATAAAAAAGTCCTAAAATAGAAACAGTTAGTATTGAAAAAACTGTTCTAGGCAGAAAGTAAAACATACCAAATATCACTAAACCAACATGCAAACCTGAAATAGCAATCAGGTGCTGCGTCCCCGTATTAGCCAGTACCTGGGCGTCTTCAGGCGAAAGCATAGATCTATCACCTAGTAACAAGGCGCCAATCACGCCTTTATGTGTGGTATCACGCAATAGATAGTTGATGCGCTGACTTAAGCTATGTCTAAGTTGATGATATTCGTATTTCAAACGGTCTAAAATCCTAAGAGAATCAAGCTCGGCACCAGCCATCTGTTTTTTCACATCGCCCATCAGAACAATTCGCTGATATAGCAGATTATTCTCAAAGCTCGTACCAATGAAATTCCTCGTCGATTTTACCTGTCTGCTTTTAACATCTAAAAGGCTTACCCCCGTAGAAAGTTCAAGTTCTAATGGCCAACGTAGTTTGGCTTTAAAACCTCGACCTGATAGCAACTCTCCTTTACTTGATTGAACATCCAACAGGCAAAAATCTGCTGAAAAGGAATAGTCACCTTTTCTGGGCAAACTGCACAAAAAAGCAGTCACATGGATAGTTTGTTGATCAAAAGAGGAAGGGATTCTCGCGGTGAAGATACTTTGTGCCGAAAAGTTTGCGTAGTTCAAACCGAAACAAAGCGCTAGAAGAAAAAGTGCACACCCTTTGTTAATTTGAGCACGCTTATTGATCATTTCCCAGAAAAGTACAAATAAGC
>JBFJZQ010000176.1:0-6860 GCA_041622015.1 Oleiphilaceae bacterium | reverse complement strand
TCACCTACAAACAACCACGATCAGATCGTTTTTGGCATAGGTCTCTGAATTTGACCAATCGCCGTGGGTAGCCCAGTCGTTTCGGCTAGTACCTTGTCAATCTTTTCCCAATCAAGCATCAACTCACTCTTATTTTGTAAGCCCAAACGAGACTGTATAAGTTCTAAGACGGCTTCTCGATCTTTCGGAAAGTGTTCCATAGCCTCTGTGGTTTGTTGTGCATTAATCTCTGGCAAAGGATTAATCTCCAGATAAATGACCTTATCAAGCCAGCCTATTTTATATGCCTTATTAATGATAGCGACAGGCGCTCCCCTCGTGACACGACTAAAAATTGATTCAATATCTTCAGGATACATTCTAACGCAGCCCCGGGTTACCTGCATGCCTATGCCAAAACGGTTGTTGGTACCGTGAATAAAATAAGTAGGTATGTCCAGCTGTAGCAGATACTGACCCAGGGGATTACTCTCACCAGGAGGGACAATTCTAGGGTATATCTCACCGTTAGCAAGATGTTCATCACGAAGCGATTTAGGTGGATACCACACAGGGTCTTTCAAGCGACCCGTTACTTTAGTCTTCGTAATTGGGGTATTCCATTCTTGTCGTCCAACGCTGACCGCATAGATCTCAACCACAGGCTTTTGTTGTGTACTCACTTCAGGAAAATAGTAAAGTTTCTTCTCAGGAATATTAATAATAATCCCTTCGTAGGGTGCATCAGGCAGAATGTATAACCTTGGGATAACAACTGTATCATCGTCTTTTGGTAACCAAGGGTCGACGGTCGGGTTGGCATATTTTAAAGCATCGAAGCCAATACCAAATTGATTTGCAAGGTCACTAAAAGTATCAGCAGAACTAACCTTAATATAAGCCAGGTTGCCCACTAAATTATCTGAGCTCGAGGGTAATTCAAAGCGGGTGATTCTATCGGAAGCTAATACCAAGTTGTTCAAGGATAGCCCGATCATGCACAACCCTATGGAAATAATATTTATATACAAGAAAGAACCTCTTCGTAATATTGAATCAATAGCTTTGCATTATCTAAATGCGCAGAGGATTTTACCATGACTCAAGCTTGCGAATGGATAGACACCATTCTTTTTTTACTCGATTTTATTTATAACTTATCAATATCTGAAAGCGTCAGGTGAATTTACACTTAGTCACAATCGATAATGACATAGCCAACTTATAACATTAATGCCTTAATAAGCAGACCTTTGTAAAAAACCGAGATCTTTCAATATCTTTATAATTTGAATGCTTAATGTCTACTAGCAGCACAATAGTTAGCAGCACAATAGTGAGTGCTAGGCTGTGTTATGCATGGTTGATATTAGAAGCGAGATTGGGCATTTTAAGCCTCAATATGTTTTTTAAAGCAGTCACAAAGAAAGCTACCTGTACAGCTACAGGTTCATTTATAAAGAAGTGCTGTACATTACACACATATACTCAATCTATAGCAGACTTAATAATATGAGTGAATGGTAGCTTCAGAGAGAGGCCAAAACCTTGAGTGCAAAATCCGGTTCTAGCCCTTTCACAATTAGCAGCGAGTATCTTCTGCACCCATACCTTTTTTAGCATCTTCACAGGTATCTTCAATTTTATTTCCCATATCGGTCGCGGCTTTATCGATGCTCTCTCCCGCTTTTTCAAGCGGACCATCATTTGAGTCACAAGCCGTTATCGTGAAAAGAATCGTGATTATAAAAGCTATCTTTATAAAGATTGTTTTGAAAAAGTACATGTACGCTTCCTTTTGATTTCGGTGTTAATAAATTATTTTTTGATTTCGGTGTTAATAAAGTATTTTTTTATTCGTGCGAGACAAGTTATTAGGTCTATAAAAATCAGAGACTTACACTTGCATTGATAGACAATATCAGGCGGCTCTGATTTCTTTGCTCGGACAGCCCAAGCAGTGCATATGGCAAAGTTAAATCACCTTACGCCCCTGAATGACCCGAATAAGAATAACTATAGCGGCAAGAACCAGCAGTAAATGAATAAAGCCACCCAGAGTGACCGAGGACACTAAGCCTAGCGCCCAAAGAATAATCAATAAGATTGCAACAGTTTCTAACATTTTAAACTCTCCAATGTTTGCCTGTGTTACATCTTAAGTCCAGGTCTTTGCGTTATGTGTTTCAGGAAGTACTAAGATTAAATTTACATAAGCAGCCTCGTCGGTACGCCAACGCACAGAGCGTGAAATAAATATAGGCTTCGTATTTATGTGTTATGTTCGTTAGCGTACTAAAGCTCAGCCCTTACTTCTGTATAATTGTATTCTGTAGTGAAGCTGTTCATTGCCTCTCTGAAAACTATGACAATATAAGAATTTATAAGGTGGCATCGATGCCCAACCAATCAAAACAACTGTTATTACCTAGGCAAAACAATCTTTTGGCATCTTTGCCAGCCGACGTTCAGGAAAGAATTTTTCCACACCTCGACCCTATTACCTTGCCTCTCGGGCAGGTTCTTTATGAATCTGGCGACACCCTCGACTATGTCTACTTCCCGACGAATGCCATCGTATCCTTGCTTTATGTGATGGAGAGCGGCGCTTCTGCCGAAATATCAGTGGTCGGCAATGAAGGCCTAATCGGCATTGCCTTATTTATGGGAGGGCATAGCACGCCAAGCAGAGCCATTGTTCAGAGTGCTGGTAGCTTCTTTCGGCTAAAGTCGTCGCTGCTAATGGAAGAATTTAACAAGCATGGAGAACTAATGTTGTTACTGCTTCGCTACACCCAGTCTCTGATTACTCAGATGTCTCAAACAGCGGTATGTAATCGGCATCATTCTATCGACCAGCAGTTGTGTCGCTGGTTATTACTATCCTTGGATCGCTTATCAAATAATTGTTTGGTGATGACTCAGGAATTAATTGCCAACATGCTTGGGGTTCGTCGGGAAGGTGTCACGGAAGCGGCTGGCAAATTACAACGACAGGGTGTCATCGAATATCGCCGCGGTCATATTGCGGTTCTAGATCGTCCACAACTGGAACGCCTATGCTGTGAATGCTACGGTGTCGTCAAACAGGAAACGGATCGCTTGCTTCCCACATCCCCTTTTCTGATAAAGACCCCTTCCCAGGTTAAATCCAAATTACCAACCCAAAAACCATCTCTCGATCACAAAGCTTTATTATAGACTCGAGAAGTGCCTGCCCTGCTATATTGAGTTAGTCATTAACATCCATCATTGATTGAGTTGTTAATACCCATTGAGCCTTTATCTCGAACATAGGTGTTTGAATCATCTTGATTTTTAAAAATGGCCTCTGTCATTAAAACACCTATGAGTCTCCTAGCGAACAGACATACTTTTGCTCAGCAATTACTCTCCTAAGTCTAAAGCGGGATTAATAGGCACATATTTCGCGCCTCATGATGGTTTTCATTTGTGCTGAAGGATCACTAATGTCAGCTAAGATATTGGGCCAACACGACAATAACTTGATTTTAAGCTTGCCAAGGACGCAACGCCATAATCTTTTAGATCACTGTGAACGCGTGGATCTGCTATTTGGAGATGTATTGTGTATAGCAAATCAAAAGATTGAGTACGTTTATTTTCCCGAAACCAGTATCCTTAGCTTGGTAACCATACTAACAGGGCATTCTCCCTTGGGGATTAATCTGATAGGTGATGAAGGCATGCTAGGTGTAATATTAGTTCTCGGTGACAATTTACGGCCTTTGCACGGCGCATTGGTGCAAAATGCTGGTACAGCATTACGCATGAAAGCATCTCTATTTAGACAACAGTTTCACACTAGCCCAAAATTGCAGCTTAAATTGAATCATTACCTCTATAAACAAATCCTACAAATGTCACAATCACTAGGCTGCGCTCATTTTCATGAAATAGAGCCACGTTTAGCGCGCTGGTTGCTAATGACACAAGACCGTGCTCATTCAGACCATTTTCATCTGACGCATAAATTATTGGCAGACAGTCTCGGTGTACGTCGCAGCGGGGTCACGATTGCAGCCGGCGCACTGCAAAATAAAAACTTCATTGCTTACAACAGGGGAGATATTACCGTACTTGATCGAACAGGACTCAAAGCCGCTGCTTGCGAGTGCTATTGCGAAATTAAAACCAACTGGGCTGGCATGCCAGCCTGATATTTATTAAGAAGCTTAGTAAAAACGTACTTCATGCAGATGAAATACGTTAAATGAACTAGCTTTAAACCCCAAGAAACCTCTGACTACTACCTAGGTTCTAATTCAATAATTTATTAGGCTCTAATTCGATAACTGTGCTTAGAATTTATTCTTTTTGAAGAACTCGTCCACTTGCTTTTCAGCCGCATCTTTGGTGATGGCATAACGCTCTTGAATCATACCCGCCAACTTTTGCTGGTGACCTTCCACTTTCAGAAGTTCATCTTCGGTTAACTCCCCCCAGGCAATTTTGGCTGCGCCAACATGTTTCTTCCACTTTCCTTTCAGTTCTTCTGTCGTGGGCATATCCATAATGTCTTACTCCTGATTTTAAAATATTTCCTTCATTCTGAGGTGGATTGATTTCAACCTCAAATGGGCTGCTGACTTTGCTAGACAAGCCAAAGCAAGAGCAGGGATCATAGGGTGATTCTGCAACGGGGTCAGTGCGATAACGCACTGACCTGTCCACCCTATTCAAGCATACTGGATGCTACTATCAACCCTATCAACCAATGAAGCCCATTCCATACACTTACGCAACACACCAAGATAGCTATTTCGACCACCAGCGAATCCGCAGACAGAGAGAATTTTTTATGGCGTTGTTTATGAACCCAGCATTTACCAAGTTAATTTTAGCATCCGGCCTGACACTCACCATGGCGCAATTCAGCCCTTTTATATTGGCCGAAGCGTCATCACAGAACATAGCTGATGTCACGCAATCGGTGCAGATATCCACGGCCTATACCCTGAGTCCCTTTCTACGTGCTCACGATATTCAAGTATCCGTCAACGGTGATAAAGCGACGTTAAGCGGCAAGGTAGCAGCCGAGATAAATAAAGACCTGGCCACTCAGATCGCCTTAGGAGTCACTGGCATTAAGGATGTAGACAACCAGATTAGCATCGATAAAAACTTTATCGCATCGAAATCTGAGGAAAAAGATCGCAGCTTTGGCCAAATCGTTGACGACGCAACGATTACCGCGTCTATCAGATCGAAACTGCTCTGGAGCAAGTTTGCCGAAGGCCTATCGACCGATGTCGATACCAGCGCGGGAAAAGTCAACTTTAGCGGTTACGCAGATAGCGATATTGCAAAAGAACTTGCCGGACGCCTAGCATTGAATACCCAAGGCGTCACCGATGTCGATAATCAATTAAAAGTGATCGGCGAAAAACCGGCTATGGCAGAAAATGCCAAAAAATCATTGGATTCGGTTGGTCAAAGTATTTCGGACACCTGGATTACCACCAAAGTAAAGTCCACACTCCTGTATTCGAGTAACGTCAATAGTAGCCAGATTTCAGTCAGTACTGATCAAGGCCATGTTACCCTGAGTGGAAAAGTGGGGAGTGGTGCCGAACGTGCTCTGGCGATTGAAATCGCCCAGAATGTCCGGGGAGCGAGAAGTGTAAGTGCAGAAGAGTTAGCTGATTGAAATATATAGAATTTACTAGCGACTTCTGAGATATAAAGTCTTTTTCATCAGAAACTGACCGTTCATTAGTATTCACTTCTGGCAATGTTTGACAACAAACATGGCGGTGGAGAAATAAAGTTTTCATTAGCATTTAGTGATTTCTGCTTGTAAGCAATCAGTAATATTACTCCTTCCATTTAGTCTTCTGTTTGTCATATTTTCCCGCTGCCATATCCTTAAACATCTGCTCTAGCCTACCGCTTTGCTTGAGTTTTTGCATACCTGTATTGAATTTTTCAAGAAAGAAACGGCCATTTTCAGTTTTCCTTGAAATAATCAGATTCAGGGTACTTTGTTCAAAGCCCTGCGGATGGTGAGTGAATAGGGCAGCCTTTTCCGGTGGAAAGGAATTTTTTATTTGTGAATAACCGACGAGCGGGTCATTAGGAAAAATATCTGTTCGACCCGCCAAGAGTTTTTTAAAACTCAATTCGTCACTTGAACTTTCATCAATTGATATTCTTTCATCTTTGATCGCTGCCATAAACTCTTTGCCGCAAATCATAACCTCGCGTGGTACCAATTTTAAGCCCTTTCAAATCTTCAATTGCTTGCCACTTAAAGTCTTGTCTTTTTAGATAAAAAAACACAAAAGAGGTGTTGACCACAGGTTCACTGATCCAAAAATCTTTTTTCGCTTCTTCCGTTGGCCACCAAACAGCCGAGGCATCCCACTGTCCTTGTCTTGCTAATTCATAGGAACGCTTCCAAGGGAAAAAACCCCAACTAACGTCAATACCTTCTAGATGAAATGCTTCAGAAACAATATGCGAGGCTAGCCCATATTCGTAGGAATATTCGGATAGATAGGGTTCCCATTCACCATTAGTAATACGGATAACGGTTTCTGCAAACAATGATTTTGTAGAAAAAAGCAAGAGACAAAAGCCGAACAAAAAATATTTCATAAATATACTTTCAAGCTTCTTTGAAATTAAAAGACTGCGAATTATTAAGAGGAACTATGCACCAAGGGTAGCAAAGAACAAGCTCAAAGCTAGGAGTAACTTCTCATACAGTAAAAAATGACAATATGACAAAAATGAGTTAGCGCGAATTTGGAGATAAAATATCCATGAAAATTCGATAACTCGAAAGCTATAGACTAACCTTTATCTATTCAGCTCAGGTTCTCGGCTTTCTTGTTTGTTTGGACATGATATGTACG
>JBFJZQ010000175.1:0-6933 GCA_041622015.1 Oleiphilaceae bacterium | reverse complement strand
TTATCGAACATTGACCCTGGAACATCTATCCCTGCTCCACTGATAAACCCTCTAGCAAACTGCCCCATACTCTTTGCTAATGACCAGTAGTCGGAACGATAGACCTTGTCTGTACTAAGATGCATCCAAAGCGATTCAACTTTCTCAATACTATGTCGAAAAATCTCACCACCACTACCAAGACCCACCGCATTCAATGCACCAGCTGAACTGCCACATATAACGGGAAAAGGATAATCAAAACCTGGAAACTGGTCGGAAATCGCTTTTAACACACCTGCTTGATAGGCTCCTCTTGCACCACCACCCGTTAGAATCAATCCCGCTGTCATACGATACTTCCTGTGTTAAGCTATTTTTATACATACGCAAACCCAAAGGGCTGGGCTATTGTGGTCATCCTGATTATCATCGTCAACCTTGATAAATACTTTAGTATTGCAATTGAATAAGTAAATAATAATGAAATAAAGGAATTGTTATTTATAGCGGTAATTCAAGCCTTCCACATAGTGAATTCACTTTTGTTTTGTTATTCTCTCGGCCTTTCTTTAAATCCTATAACTTCAGATTGAAATCATGACAGCGACAACTCAAGCCAGCTCAAATCACACGCCAATGATGCAACAGTTTTTCAAGATAAAGCGTGACCACCCCTCCGAACTACTTTTTTATCGCATGGGTGATTTTTATGAGATGTTTTATGACGACGCGAAAATTGCTGCCAATATATTAGACATAACATTAACCGCCCGAGGCAAATCGGGTGGCGACCCAATCCCCATGGCAGGCATTCCCTTTCATGCAGCAGAAAACTATATAGCCAAACTAGTACGCTCTGGCTATTCTGTGGCCGTATGCGAACAAACAGGTGATCCTGCGACAAGTAAAGGCCCGGTAGAGCGTCAGGTTGTCAGAATTGTCACGCCAGGCACCTTGACCGATGAAGCCTTTCTCGATTCACGCAAAGACAATATTTTATGCGCCATAGATTTTAATCATGATGAACATTTTGGCTTAGCCTATTTAGATTTAAGTATAGGCCGGTTTTGCGTATTAGAGGCTGAAAATCTTGGCGCTCTACTAAGTGAACTTCAACGTATTCGACCCGCTGAGATTCTAATTAGTGACGACTTCCCTTTCGAAGCAGCCTTAGAAAATTATTCAGGCATCAGACGCCAGGCACCCTGGTTATTTGATCACGAAAGCTCACTAGAACAGCTTATTCGTCAATTTAAAACCAAAGACCTTTCGGGCTTTGGTTGCCAGTCTATGACCTTAGCCATAAATGCAGCTGGCTGCTTAATCCAATATGCAAAAGATACCCAACGAAACCAACTCCCCCACATTACCTCTATCAGTAAAGAAACCAGAAGCGAGTACATTATGCTCGACTCGGCTAGCCGCAAGAATCTAGAAATCGACACCAATCTTTCAGGCGAATCGAAACATACACTTGCGTGGATTATGGATGCCTGCAAAACCCCGATGGGAAGCCGTTTATTAAGGCGCTGGCTAAATCAACCACTTAGAGATCGATGCATTGTAAAATCGAGACAAGCTGCCGTTGAAACCCTCACTACAAATTATCACTTTGATGCTATTCAAGATTCTTTAAAACATATTGGTGATATAGAAAGAATATTGTCGCGTGTTGCACTTAGATCCGCCAGACCACGTGATCTTTCCCGTTTAAGAGATAGCTTGGAAAGACTTCCTAAAATCCAGTCTGAGCTCAAAACATTTAACAATGAAAAACTCACAGAACTTAGTCAAACGATTTCAGAGCACCCCGAATGCTGTGATCTACTTTCCAGGGCCATCATAGAAAACCCACCCGTCACCATTAGAGACGGTGGCATTATCGCGGAAGGTTTTGACGAAGAACTGGACGAACTTCGAAATTTAAGTGAAAACGCCGGCCAATTTCTCATCGATCTTGAAACCAGGGAGAAGCAAAAAACCGGTTTATCTAGCTTGAAAGTCGGTTATAACCGTGTTCACGGCTACTATATCGAAATCAGCAAACTCCAATCTGCCGATGCCCCTACCGAGTATTTAAGACGCCAGACACTTAAAAACGCTGAACGCTTTATCACCCCCGAATTAAAAGAATTTGAAGATAAAGCGCTCTCTAGCAAAAGCCGAGCACTTAGTCGCGAAAAAGCCTTATATGAAGAAATAATTGATCACCTAAATACTATTTTTGAACCGCTTCAACTTACCGCACGATCCTTAGCAGAATTAGATGTACTCACCAACTTTGCTGAGCGCGCTCAAAACTTGAATTTATCAAAACCACATTTTTGTGACGAAAGTAATTTATACATTCAACAGGGTAGGCATTTAATTGTTGAGCAGCTTAGTTCTGCGCCTTTTGTACCTAATGATGTGGTCTTGAATAATGATCGTAAAATGCTAATTATTACTGGCCCGAACATGGGCGGTAAATCGACTTATATGCGTCAAATTGCCTTGATTGTCATATTGGCTCATACAGGCAGTTTTATTCCTGCAGAAGATGCCATGATTGGTGAGATTGACCAGATATTTACCCGAATGGGCAGCGCAGACGATACCGCTGGCGGTCGTTCAACCTTTATGGTGGAAATGACCGAAACAGCCAACATCCTCAATAATGCTACCGAACAAAGCCTAGTGCTTATGGATGAGGTGGGAAGAGGCACAAGCACCTTTGATGGCCTTTCTCTAGCGTGGTCGAGTGCGACCTTTTTAGCACAAAAATTAAAGTCTTATAGCTTGTTTGCCACACATTATTTTGAAATGACTCAACTGGCTGAAGAATACCCAAACTGCATCAACGTTCACTTAAGTGCTACCGAACACGAAGATAAAATTGTCTTTTTACATAATGTGCTAGAAGGCGCTGCAAGCCAAAGTTACGGCTTACAAGTCGCGAAACTTGCAGGCGTTCCAGAGACTGTCATTAATAATGCCAAAGACATTTTGAAAAAACTGGAAGGCCAGGATATTCAAAAACATAGCATTTCGAGCCAAGCCTCTAAAGAGGCGCTTCTTATTAGAAAAGAAGATAACAAAACAAATAAAGTAGCTAAACAAACCACTTCACTTGCCCATCAAAATGACTTATTTGCCAACAATGTAAGCGAAATAGAAGTCAAATTATCCAAAATAAACCTGGATGAACTCACACCTAAACAGGCGCTTGATATGCTTTATCAGCTCAAATCTCTTTGCTGAATTTAACTGAACACTCCCAGCGCTTAGCGCTCTACTTTTAGCGCCATGATAAATATTATTTTTTAAACTTGAACCAAGGTGCGCCAGTCTTTAAAATAGTGCGCTTTAAATCCATCAACATATTGAAATGGAACCTTGCTATGACTTTTGTTGTAACTGATAACTGCGTCAAATGTAAATACACTGACTGTGTTGAAGTTTGTCCTGTAGATTGCTTCTATGAAGGCCCAAACTTTCTAGTCATAGACCCGGATGAATGTATTGACTGCGCACTATGTGAGCCAGAGTGCCCTGCTAACGCCATATTCTCTGAAGATGAGCTACCTGCTGATCAAGTTAAGTATATTGAAGTCAATGCCGAGCTTTGCTCAGTATGGCCCAATATCACAGAGCAAAAAGACCCATTACCTGATGCAAAAGAATGGGATGGCGTACCCAATAAATTCGAGCATCTTGAAAGATAAACAGCTTTAAACGCTTAATGGATGAAATTTTAAAAAAGAGCTAAGCAAACCTTAGCTCTTTTTTTATGTGCCGCAAAATTTCAAATACTACTTTCTTGTCTTACTATCTATCTAAAACACTTAAGCCTTCACTAAAGGCAGATCACTCCACTTTGTGGTGTAGCTTGGCGACTTTAAATTTCGCGTCATTTTCCATTGCTGGCTAATCCCCTGACTCGCATAAAAGATAGGACACTGAGATTTATTAATTTTATCCACAACCGCCATAAGCTGCTTAGATTTTACTGACTGAGATGAGGTAAAAGCATCTAACTGTTCAGGACATTCAGGAATAAGTTCAATCAAGCCGACCCCTGCCCGTGCAAACCTAACACCTTTTTTATAGATCACATGTTTAATGCCTTGACGAGCAGCAGCTATAATTACTCTGGTATCATTTGTTGGCACTAGCATTGAGATAACAAGTGACCGACTATAAGGCGCCTCTATAAAGTGAGGAGCTGAAGCAAATACCGTCATGGTTTTTACTAAATGCTTTTGCCGCCTTAGTTTCTCACAAGCCCTTGCAGCGTATTGACTAACGGCCTGTTCCAAATCATGACACTCGGTAATTTTCTGCCCGAATGAGCGGGTAGAGTAAATCTGCTTTTTAGGCTCAGGCGACTGTTCCAACTTGTAACATTCAATACCGTTTAGCTCGTCTATGGTTCTTGCAACATTTACACTAAAACGCTTTCTCATCAAACCAGAATCTTGCTGCATTAAGTCATATACAGAGTAAATCTGAAGATTAGCCAAATGCGCCGATAATCTTCGGCCGATTCCCCATATAGTATTAACGGGTATTTTTTTGAAGACAGCGCGCCACATATTAATATCTTCAATCACACAAACGTAGTCACACTTTGCTGACTTTTTAGCAATATAACTCGCCAATTTCGCAAGGGTTTTTGTCGGCGCAATTCCCACTCCAACAGGCAAGCCGACATGCTTTAAAATGGTCGATCTAATTTCCCGACCATAAGAGGGAAGATGGCAATTAAAACCGGCCAAGGAGAGAAAGGCTTCGTCAATTGAATAAATTTCTAGCTCTGGAGAAAAGGCTTCAAGCGTAGCCATGACTCTTCTCGATAAATCTCCATATAATTCATAGTTACTACTGAATACATAGACACCATATTTTTCGAGCAAGTGCTTGAGCTTGAAATAGGGTTCAAGGTCAGGAATCCCTAAGGCTTTTGCTTCTTTAGAACGGGCAACAATACAGCCATCATTATTACTTAAAACAACGACAGGCTTTCCTCTTAAATCTGGCCTGAATAGCTGCTCACAACTCGCAAAGAAAGAATTAACATCAACTAAGGCGTACATTATCGATGCATTCTAATTGAAGAGATCACCACACCCTCTATAAGCAGCTCAATCTCATCGTCTATTTTAATGACAGCATATCGAGGGTTTGCAGGCCTAAGTTCTTTGGCTTCTAAATCAAGATATTTGCAAGTAAAGTCACCATCAACGGATGCAATAACAATATCGCCTGTCACAGCTGTCAAGGCTCTATCAATGATCAGAACATCACCATTGTAGATGCCGGCACCAATCATAGAATGCCCCTGCGCTTTGACTAGGTAAGTTGCTGAAGGGTGTTTAATTAAAAGCTCATCAAGGCTCAAACTTTCTTCAATATAATCATCCGCCGGAGAGGGAAAGCCGGCAGACACTTTAGAATTGAATAGCTTTATTTCTGTTGATGAAGGAGTAACAAGTACGAACATTGCGGCCACCAATAACTGTATTTATATACAGTATAATATGCCAATATCCACCAAGAGCCAAATTATTTAAACACTAATACAGAAACAAAAGAAGAAAGGACACCTTACATTTCACACAATTCAACGGCACTTAACTTTTCACCGCAGTACTTACATAAATAGTTCGAACGTTGCTTTAGCACTTTATTATGTCGAATAACGGTTAATTGATGAACCTTCCCATCACAAGCACACGAATATGGAAAACGATTCATCGTCGCCCCTTTCACCTCGAAGGTATGTGTGACGCGTGGCTTTAAACCATAAATTTCCTGCATCACAAACTGCCATTCGCTACCATGCGGTTTAGGCTTAATACGGGATTTATATTTTTTAAGTTGGAACAACCTATAGACCACCAAATGTGCGCATTCATGTGGAACCACTTCGTTTATAAATTCTTCACGATAAGTATTGAGTAAGTATTGGTTAAACCTTATTTCAGGCAACACATTTTTTTTGCTGGCAATAGGAAAACGTACCTGCCCTGCCGCACGTCCTCTAAGATTAAATAACACCTCACCTACCGGAAAACTACATTGATAGTAATTCTCTGCTTTGGCTAAGGATGAATAGACGCGATTTATCGCTATTTGAGAATAATCTGTGACTGACAAGAACGTTTATCCGTAGTTTGAAGCCTAATTTCTGACACCTTAAATTATGCCAAGAATGATGATTTAACTTACTAAAAGAAGGTACTATGCACAAGCCAAAGTCACCGTGAATTGCGCCCTTACTATATAAAGTTTTAATAGAGAGAAACTATGCTTGAAATGAGCCTTACCTATATTTGCCTACTCGTTGGTACGGGTTTTCTGGCGGGAATTATTAACACCATGGCCGGAGGCGGCTCTAATCTGACCATTCCTGCATTGATGGTATTGGGTCTACCGGCTGATATAGCCAATGCCACCAATCGAGTCAGCGTCTTCTTTCAATCGTTAACCGCAGCCAAAGGCTTTAAATCGCATGGAAAATTAGACATTCCTGATATAAAAATGGTGATTGGTACGACATTAATCGGCGGCCTTGTTGGCGCAGCGCTCGCCTCATATATGCCGGAGTATCTGCTAAAACCTACCTTACTCGGCGCCATGATTTTAATGGCTGGCATCATTCTCTTTAAGCCTTCAGCAATAGCGGTACCTGAAGGAACAGAAGCATATAAAGTACTGGAGCATAAATCGTCTATCCCGATGCTATTACTTGCCGGTTTTTATGGCGGGTTTGTTCAGGCAGGTGTTGGCTTTATTCTGATTGCGGCGATTGCAGGTAGCCTGCGTTATGACTTGGTACGAACCAATGCGCTTAAGATTGTTTGCACCTTAGCCTTTACCGGCTTGGCACTATTGATCTTTATCGCGCGTGATCAAGTCTGGTGGATTCCCGGTTTAACCCTTGCCTGTGGTTCGATTGTCGGGGCGCAT
>JBFJZQ010000174.1:0-6934 GCA_041622015.1 Oleiphilaceae bacterium | reverse complement strand
GTCTGAGAAGAACGATTCCCCGTTTTATTGGTACAGTCAGTGAGGCTTTATCGCTCGAAGGTTTGATTAAGGTGATCAAATATAGCCAATTGGATTTGGCAGGTAACCTCTATTATCCGGTTGCGATTATAGCGAGTACTGCCTTGTTATTAATGGTACTTGGCCTCTTTATATTCTTAACTAGTAAAAATCTAACCAATCCAAATAGTGCTTCGCAAACGCCGTCGGATAGCTAACGAAATTTAATGGCTTTCAATATCACGAACTTTTTATTGGACGCCTCAGTTGAACAATTTCCAAATAACTTTTTAAGCGCGATGTGGTAACCCAAATGCCGGTTTGCCACAATCCAAAATTCGCCGCCTTTTTTTAATGCCCTAAAGGCATCTTTAAATAATGAAAAAGCCATATCAGTACCCACTATGTGTTGGTGGTGAAAAGGTGGGTTGCATAATATTAACTCGAACTCAGAAGCCTTAGTTTGTTTTAACCCGTCATCTGCATTCAGAGTCACCTGAGTATTAGGTAAGTTTGCTTGCCAGTTTTCTTGGCAGGATTGAAGGGCTTGGAAAGACTCATCAGAAAACAGCATATATGATTCAGGGTATAAACGTAAATAAGCCAAGCCTAATACACCATTGCCGCAGGCTAAGTCGGCCACGTGTTTTTTTTCAGGGAGTTTCGAAAATGTTTCCAGAAAAAAACGTGTTCCAATATCTAATTTATCCTGACTAAATACATTGGGTTGGTTGCTTAGGCTTAATTCAAATTCAGGTAAACTGATTTTGCTGGTCTGAAGTGGAATAGGTGAAAGGGTTTTATCAAGCTTAGCTTCCCATATGCGTGCTTTTTTTACACCCGGATAAAAACGGCTTGGGCCAAAGTTAGCCTCTAATAAATCAAACTGACCTCTACTTAAGTGCTTATCCATACCTGCCAATAATAAGATACAGCCAGCTTGAGCCCATTGTTGCAGTTGCTGGAGTAGGTTCGCCAAATGGCTTTTTGATTTGGGTGCACGTCCTATAATAATCTGGGTTGAATTAGGTTGAGCTGTAAGGTCTTCAATCTGGGTAAAAAATCGTATTGATTTGTCTAAGTTATTTTGTTTGATATTCGAATAGATTGCTTCGCGGGAAATCCAGGAGTCGCTATAACATATTGGCTGGTGTTGCAGTAGCGGTATGGTTAAGGCACCAAAGTTATCATTAATAATACAAATGCCTGATAAACCTATATCTATTTCCGTCAGAGTATTTAATAAATACAGGTCTGCCGCATCCCAAGCGCGTAGTTCATCCTTTTTCTTATGAGGATAGCGTTGAAGAGAGTAAGTGTTGCCGAAGGCTTCAAACATATCTTGGTTTTGCATTATTTGTATTTTCTCTTAAATATTGATGCAGTAGATGAGGTTTATGTATCTAAGTTATGCGAACAACAGACAAGTACAAGGGTTTCTGAAAACATAATGTGCGCAGTATAAAAGGAAATGCATCACTAGTTTGAAATTATTTTAAAAAGGGCTCGATTTCGTGCACTATTCATCGTACCTTTTTCGCGGTTTCAGCGTCTTGAAGTTAAGATGTTTGTGGTGAATTGTTTCGAGGTGAGCGGTGCGCATTTGTATAATAATATTCATAAGTCTATTGTCGGCATGTTCAATATTTGAACAAAATAAGACTGACCTTCCGAAAATGGCGGAAGAGAAATCTTCTGCTCCAGAGCCTGAAGGTCAAGGACTGTTTTGTGCAGCTGAATGGTTTCAATATGTTGAAGGGCAACTCAAGACTAGCGACCTGAATGGACATGGTCCAGATATCGCTTCCCCAGAATGGCAGTCGGTGATTGAATTTAAACTTAATCTTCAGAAACAGCCAGACTTACCTAAAAAATCGACACCCCAATGGTGCCAATATATACAGCAAGAACTAGATAAACGGCGAACGTCGGTAAATTTTTCTTGTCAAAATCAGGGGCTAACTAAAGTTCAGAAACTGATCTGTCAGCGGCCAGAGATAGGAAAGCTGGAAGAAGAGGCGAATGCCGTATTCAAAGCTGCACTTTCAGCTTCGAGTCACGAGCAGCATCCCACAATCAAGGCCAAACAGAAAGCTTGGGTAGCAGAGCGAGATGCCTGTTCGAAGAATGACAATATTGTCGCTTGCCTAGAAGAAAGCTATCACTACAGACTTGCTGAATTGCAAGCTCGCTATCAATTAATAGAGGGGATCGGGCCGGTATTTTATGTCTGTGATGATCGGCCAAGCGATGAAATTGTTGTGACTTTTTTTCCAACACAACCTGCAAGCTTAATTGCAGAAAGAACAGGACAATCTTCATTTATGCTTCTTCAAGAAAATAAGGCTGGGCCCATGTTTCAAGGGGTTTATTACGAAGGACGCAGTGAGCGTTTTTGGGAGCATAACCGCGAAGCAAAAGTGATCTGGGGTATCGACGCTGAAGAAATGGATTGTGAAAAAATGCATTAACTACCTGCCATTTAATTAGGCAACATGACTAAAAAAGACTTTTATAGAAAGGTATTCAAGTGAAAGAAATTGTTTACAAACTAAATGCGGATATCACCACAGATCAGTTCATCGCCTTATTGAATCAGTCTACGCTTGGTGAAAGACGTCCTGTTGATGATAAAGTATGTATGCAAGGCATGATCGAGCAGAGTAATTTAATCATTAGCGCGTGGTTAGGTGAAGAGCTGGTCGGTATTGCTCGTTCTGTTACTGATTTTCATTATGCCTGTTATTTAGCCGATTTAGCTGTTAGCAAAACAATCCAAAGACGAGGCATTGGAAAAGAGTTACAGCGATTGACTCAGGAACAGCTCGGCCCTCAATGTAAATTAATTTTATTGGCGGCACCTTTAGCTAATGACTATTACGAACCTTTGGGTTATCAGCATAATCCCCGGTGTTGGGTTTTAGAGCCTGAAATCAAACTCACATAGCTTATCGGAAAGCTAACTTATGGTTCATGAGATATTAAGATTTGACGAAATATTAAAGTTTTGGTTTAAAGAAATTGAGCCAAAGCAGTGGTGGAATGTTGATACTGATTTGGATGCTTTAATCGCAACGAGATTCTCTGAAATCCTTAATCAAGCAATGAGGGGGGAGTTAGTTGAATGGCGCTCTTCAGCCAGTGGGCGCTTGGCTGAAATCATTGTCTTGGATCAGTTTTCTAGAAATGTTTTTCGCGGAAAGCCGAGTGCGTTTTTGCAAGATCCTATTGCCTTAGTGTTGGCTCAAGAAGCTGTAAATGTGGGTTGTTTGGAACAGTTAGAAGGAGCGCAACGCAGTTTTCTGCTGATGCCTTATATGCACAGTGAATCAGAGTATATTCACATGCTGGCAGCGCCATTGTTTAAACAATATGCACCTGATAACTATGCATTTGAAATCAGGCATAAAGAGATTGTTGATCGTTTTGGGCGCTATCCTCATCGCAATAAAATATTAGGAAGGGCTTCTACCGATGAAGAAATTGAATTTTTAAAACAGCCGGGTTCGAGTTTTTAATAAAACATATTCAAGAATTGAGACAATGTCACCAGACGCATTCCGGCCAGAACGTTTAAACTTTGGATGGCGTTATAGGTTTAGATATAGGTTCAGATAATTGTAATTAAAATTATAAAAAATAGAGATTCTTCATGAAACAGGGTTCTAGGAAAAAAGGTTTTTTTGTACAAAGTGTAAAATATATCAGTGTATTTGCTGTTGGTGTATTTGTGAGTGCGTGCTCAATTACCTCATTAAAATCATTTGATACGACAGAAACAGTTGCTTCCAATGAAGTCTCGGTTTTTTTAGAAACAGACTGTGATGATATAACTTTCGGCGATACCAAATTGTCAGCTGCAAAAAAGCAGCTTAAACAAGCGATAACCGATTACGGTTTTTCGGTGTCCAACAACGAGCAAGCAGACTTTTTGCTTAATTTTTCTTGTAGAAAAGAGTCAGATTTAAATTTTGGTATCCTGCCAAATGAAATAAGCGGTATTTTTATGGTGGCCTCTATTACTATGATTCCGACTTACTGGCCGACAGATCTTTGGGTGGACATGGAAATCTTTGATTTAAGAGGGTTCGAGGCAGAAAAGGTAAATGCCTTTGCTAGCTCTTATGTCTCCCAAGAAAGAATTGTTTGGGCGCCTTTCATTCTATTTAAATTAGCGTATGACTTTGGTTTGCCAAAATATACTTATGATAAGTTCTATAAGGGTTTGCGGTCTTCGGCTTTTAGCATGTTACGCAAAGCAGAAAGTAAATCTGTATTTGAATAGCCTGTTCGGCATTACGTTATGTTCATAGTTATATCCATTTAATAGCGAATTAGGTAAGTTGATTGGCGCGCGTATTTGCGCTTATTTAGAATGACCTTGTTGAAGAACAGCCCTGCCTAAAAGGCTTATTGTTCCTTGGTCTAGAAAGGTGATTTATCTATGACGCAGACCGATATTTCGAATGAATGGATGTTGTTGCAAAACCAATATGATGGTTATGAGAAGTATTCATTAGTCATTAAACTGCTGGCAATGATCGTATTTTATTGTTCGCATATATCAGAAAAAATAGGTTGGATTGTTCTTTTCTTGCTGGCAGTGTTTTGGCTGCAAGATGCGATTTGGAAAACCTTTCAAGCAAGGATCGAGCTACGCTTGTTGGCTCTGGAAGAAGCATTATCTGACAGAGATATCGATGCAAATAAGCACTTTGTCGCATTTCAATTTAACAGTGATTTTTTGGCGAAAAGGACTTCACAGTTAGCTCTACTTAAAGAATACTGTCTACAATCACTGAGACCCACTGTCGCATTTCCCTATGTGGTTCTGATTGCTTTACTTATTGTTACAAATATATAGTTTAATTCTGAAATAGTATTGGACTTGTTAATCTCTTCTCTGTAAAGTTCTCTGCAGCTAGAAAGAACGTCTGTTATTTACATCCTACATTTCGTGTTTTATTCGTAATTCCTCGTCCTGCAGTTTCTAAGTTCAAGTCTCAAATTTCATGCTATTCCAGCCTCTAACAGGGCGAAACTATATTTATATACAGGATATTATTATGTCTAATACAGTAAAAGGAACCGTTAAGTGGTTCAACGAAGCGAAAGGTTTTGGTTTTATCGAGCAAGAGTCTGGTGCAGACGTTTTTGCACATTTTAGTGCTATTTCTAGCTCGGGTTTCAAAACTCTTGCTGAAGGTCAGAAAGTCCAGTTTGCAGTAACGACAGGCCAGAAAGGCCCTCAAGCAGAAAACATCGTAGCAATCTAATTTCTAATTAGATTGTCAAAAGGCAAGCCTTAGTTGGTTTGCCTTTTTTTTTGTGTGGCGAATAATAATTTGAAAGGTTCGTGTATGAATATTGATAAGGCAAAAAAACGTATCGCCAAGCGTATTAAAATGGGTTTTCAAGGTTATCCGATTATCACAATTTCATATAAGCAGGATGAGAATAAGTTGCCGAGTCGTGTTTTACTGAGCTTGGTAACGGAAGAAAATGCTCCAGTTCAAGAACAGATGTTTCAGTCAAAGCTAGATGCCCATAATGACGATAGCATTCAGTCTGCCATAGTAAAAATGATTGAGCGTTGTGAAGTTAAGTCCGTATTTGAAGAATAGCACGGGTCTGATCTAAAAATTAATTTTTGTCGTTACCCATAACTTGTTAAGCCCTTGGAACAATCTAAACTTTAGGTATTCAATTGAGATAGCTATGGGGAAAATGTATGGGTAAACCTACAGAAGAGCAGTTAAAACAAGCTTTAACTAAGGCAGCAGAGATGCGAGAGCATGGTGAAGATCCTGACTTTCTTGCCAAGGCTTTATTGAATTTGAATTACCGTTTTGGGGTTTGGCAGAAGGTGATAGATGCCACTAAGCGATACTTGCATTCCGGTCAGGGGGCAACTGAGCATGCCCGACTCGTTAGTGCTTTAAGAGAGGCTGAAAGGCTGGAAGCTGAAAGTGCGCATGAGCAAGAGCGGCTTGAAGATAAAATTGATCGAAGTTAATCCAGATAAGTTTTTATCAGTTAACTAATGCCGGTCTCTATTAATCGGCAAATATAACTAAGAAATAAGGGGCTAGCTTTCGATAACCCCTTTAACATTGTTTCTGTTATTGAAGAACTATTGCCCTAGGTTAATAATCTTCTTCTGTCTGGTTGCTGAGGTCAGGCGTTTTACACGTCCAGTAACCATTTTCTAGCTTAGGTAGTTGACCCATCGGGCATCTAGGTTTTGGCCCTGCAGGGACACCACGCTGTTCTTTTTCTTTTGCTTTGATATGCGGTTCATCGCAGGTCCAGTGGCCATTTTTCAGTTTCGGTAATTGACCCATTGGGCACTTAGGTTTTGGACCGGCAGGCAAGCCACGCTGTTCTTTTTCTTTGGCTTTAATATGCGGTTCATCACAGGTCCAGTGGCCATTTTTTAATTTCGGTAATTGACCCACTGGGCACTTAGGTTTTGGACCGGCAGGCAAGCCGTGTTGTTCTTTTTCTTTAGCTTTGATATGCGGCTCATCACAGGTCCAGTGGCCATTTTTCAGTTTCGGTAATTGACCCATTGGGCACTTAGGTTTTGGACCGGCAGGCAAGCCACGCTGTTCTTTTTCTTTGGCTTTAAAATGCGGTTCATCACAGGTCCACATGCCGTTTTCTAGTTTCGGTAATTGTCCTATCGGGCAGTTGGGTTTTTCTCCACCCGGTGACGCTGCAAAACTGGAGAGACTGAAAACGATGAAAAACAGAGCGGTCATCATGTTGCAAATAAGTGAATGTTTCATTGTTCTATTCCTTTTAATTAGATATTGAACGACTTCTCCTATCTGTCGATAAGGATGAGAAAAAGGTTCAATGTTTATTTAATTATTTTTATCAAGCATCTAATTTTCTGTTTAGTAATCCGTAC
>JBFJZQ010000173.1:0-6961 GCA_041622015.1 Oleiphilaceae bacterium | reverse complement strand
ATTGCTTCAAGATTTGGGTGAGATGATTGAGCAAGAAGTTAAATCGATACAGTTGGCCACTTTGGATGAATTAACCATGATTTCTAACCGACGTGGTTTCATGACGTTGGTCGATCATAATATGAAAATGTGTCGACGAAATAAGTTGTCCATGTCTTTTTTATTGTTTGATCTAAATAAGTTCAAAATAATTAATGATACCTATGGCCATCATGAAGGTGATTTTGTACTCACCACCTTTGCGCAGCTGATGCTTGATTCATTCCGGGAATGCGATGTCATCGCTCGACTCGGTGGTGACGAATTTGTTGCTATGTTGGTTGACTCTGATAATGACAAAATTGGTTTAGTTTTAGAGCGGTTCAAGGCTGCCGTTGACGATGCTAATAAAAACTTGAATAAACCTTTTAATATTGAATACAGTGCCGGCATAGCGCATTTTCAACATGATACGGAAAAATCAATAGAAGAAATGATTCAAGAAGCGGATGCATCAATGTACCTGCAGAAAAAAGGCAATGCTCGATAAGTTTACCAAAGTAAAACTAAATTGAGTTTGCATTAATTTAAGAACGAACTGAAAAGCCCTAATGACCGTTTAGGGCTTGTTAGGGTATGCATTTAGCGAATGCTCGAGCTTGCAAAATTGTTTATTCTTCTGGAAGAACATCTCGCAACTTTTCAATCCAATCCTCAACGTGTTCACGAGCATGACGTTTTTGTTTAGCGGATAGCGTTGGGAATAGTTCAAATACCAAGGTCTGACCTTGTTGATCGTTGTGTTGCTTCAATAGGGTATATTCAGGCGTCCAGAAGATACTCAGGTCATTTAGCCAAGATTTTATCAATTGCGCATCCTGATTGATGGCTGCGTTAAGATATGCTTCTCGCCAGGTGATATGGTTGTCGATGCGAATTTGTAACTCATTTTCAGTAAGAGATGCCCAGTTTTCGATTAGCTTTATCTGAATATCACTCAAGTGACCGAACCAGTCTTCCAAGCGTCCTGTCTCATGCTCAATGCGCGTTTCAAGTGAATGTGCTGAATCGAACCAGTCTTTCTGCTTTTCATTACTATATTCACGGTATTGGCGGGCATTTTTTTCAGTGAGGCGTAGGCTAAAGTTAACCACGCCTTCTTTCATGGCATTTAAATATAAAGTATTTAAGTTATCCATGGACGAGGCTAGGTGGTGATATGCTGCTTCTTGTTTGTCTGCTTCCCAAAGTTCCAGTAGTACTTCGAGTCTTTTGATTGTTTCTGGGAAGCCTTCTTTACGCATCCACTGTTGAATAGCGACAATATCTGTCTTTGTCTGATCCTCTTGCTCTGGGCTTAAATCAAACATGTTGTCTAGTCGCCAGAGGGTGAACCAGTCTAAGCGTTCAAATATAAAGCTAAAGGTGCTACAACCTGAGATAAGTAACACCATAAAAACGATACTGGCTCGTGAGCATGTTCTAGCAATCATAATTAAGTCTCGTTATCTCGAAGTAGGATGGCGGGGCTAATCTTCAGGTGTCGAAATAAATAATTCGCCCCAATGGCGAATACCAGACTACTTGCAGCTGTCGCTGTTGCTAGTCCTAGCCAGATTAGATCGGATGATTCAAGTTTTAAACGAAATTCAAGTAGCAGTAAGGCGATAGCTGTGCCAAGGCCGGTGGCGAATAGGGCGGTGATAAGTGCCAATAGGCTATACTCTCTACGAATGGCAGATTTGATAACAGATACGCGCGCGCCCAAAGAATGCATGACCGTTGCATCATAGATTTGCTGTCGCCGACCGGCTGCCATGACACTGGCGAGCACCAAGAGACTGGTAATTAAGCTGAGTGAAGCGATAACCACTAAACCTGATGAAGCCTTAGTAAGCAAGCTTCGCGCACTATCAACAATATTTTTGGTGAGAACACTAATGATATTGGGAGCTGTTCGTGCCAGAATCTTTTGTGCTTCAAGAGCCTGAGCATTGCTCATATAAACTGCACCCACATAACGGTTTATTAGCGGGTCTAACGCGCCATTTGAAAAAATAGCCTCAAACCAGAATCTTGTTTGCAAACCTTTTTGGCTATAAATGCCGGTTAATATTCCCTCAATATTTTGTCCAGCAGCACTGAACTGAAGCTTATCTCCTGGCTTTAGATTCATTTGATGAGCTTCTCGGTTTTCCATCACGATATAAACTTGCTCATTCAGTGCTGTTTCGCTGTCTTGGCTTGGCCACCAGTCCCCCTCGACCATTTTTACGCCATCGATATTGCCGGATAAGTAACTTAGTTTGTGTTCATCTCGTGCCATTTCTTGCCAGCCCTCGTTAGTGAACTTCATCTTACTTATGGGTTGCCCGTTTATTTGAGTGACTCTCGCACGTACCAAGGGCGACAAAGTCATGTATTCAGTGCTAGCGAAGCTATTGATGATTTTTTCAACGTCCCTGGTCTGACCAGGGAAAATGTCATAGAGAATGAGAGCGGGTGACTCTTCAGGTATTGTCGTATTAATCAACCTCAGTAGAGCGGTCACGATCAAAGTGCAGGCCACTAGTAGCGTTAATGATGTGCCGAGTGACAGAAGTGCCGTTCTTAATGGCGCTCCCGGGCGGTGCAAGTTGGCAATGGCTAACTTGGTTGTAATATGGCTTTGAAACCACTGTGTTTTTTCCAAAGAGAAGGCTATTTTTTTCAGAGCGCGAACAATACATTCAAAAAATACTAGACAAAATAGCGTCATAGCAATAAAGCCCAGCCCAAACTTCAAATCGGGTACAATGGTCAAAATTAAGCCTGCAAGCAGTGTGGAAAACAGTATCGTTATCAGCAGCCATCTTGAGGATAATGTTGCGGGCGTTTTGCTATCTCCCCGAAAAAGTACCGCAGCATTAACAGATAAGGCTCGGCCTAATGCCGGTAGAGCAAAGGTGAAAGACGTCAGGATACCGAAAAGCCATGCAACCAAAGCGGCGAGAACAAACGGTAGCAAGGCGCTGGTTAAGGGTATTTCTTGGGCGATGATCTGACTACCCACAAGCGTCAGCACACCACCGAGAAAAATACCTGCTAGGCCAGAAAACCCCGCTAATATCCCAATTTGTAAGCAATAAAGCTGGGTTAATTGTATCTGACGCAAACCAAGCGATTTAAGTGTGGCCAAGGTTTTGAGCTTACTTTGCAGATAGGTATGAATACTATTAAATACACCGAGCCCCCCAATGAACAGGGTACTGAATGCCACAATGAGCAAGCCAGACGCTATCTGAGCAAGTCGTTCAGCAATGCGCTGGCTCCGATCAGCAAAACTGCGAACTTCCCATTGCGAATCCGGGAAGGCGTCGTAAAACTGGCTTTTCCAGGCCAGGCTGTCGATTTCAGTGCGCACACGGTAGTCAAAGTCGATAAGACTGGCTGGTTGAATGAGGCCTGACGCTTCCAAGCCTTCATCAGATATCAGCACAGGCGCAGCTCGCCAATTCGCGCTGAGGCGCCGGTCAGGTTGTTCCAGAACCAGCGCGCGTACCTGCATGTCAAGTTGCCCGATACTGACTATATCTCCGATGCTAATGTTCAATCGCTCTGCCAAAACAGGATCAATTAACAGTCCCCAATGACCGTCGTAGAAGCTCGTTAAGGACTGTATGGTTCCAGGTTTGGAGAGAACCAACTGACCATAGAGCGGATAATTTGAGTCGGTGCTGAGTAATTGGACAAGCAGGAATTCATCGTTTTGAGTTCCCATCATGGTGTTCAGTTCTCGCGTCAAAGACACTTTGCCCCTTGATTCCATCCACGCCAATATATCTTCTGACAAGGCTTGATTTGCTTCGACTTCGATATCACCTCCCATCAGCGCACGGGTATCGTTGAGAAGGCTGTTATTTACTACTCGGTATAATGCACCAGAAACCGTTACCAAGGTTACGCCTAACATAAGGCAGGCACAAAATACCCATAATTGGCGACCACTAGCACGTAAGTCCTGCCAGGCAAAGCTAAGCAGAAAGCGCATCCGTGTCCTCCTCAATCAGTTTGCCATCTTGCATATGCACAATGCGCTGGCAACGACTCGCTAATTGTTCATTATGCGTCACCAGCACTAGAGTGGTGTTCATATCCTTATGCAGCTCAAATAATAAATTTGAAATGTTATGTCCGGTTTTAGCATCCAGGTTGCCAGTCGGTTCGTCTGCCAGAACAAGAGAAGGTGAATGGGCAAGTGCTCGGGCAATAGCTACTCGCTGTTGTTCACCACCAGATAATTGTAAGGGGTAATGCTTTACTCTGTGTTCCAAGCCAACACGGGTGAGCATCTTCTTCGCGATAAGGCGAGCGTCTGCATTACCTGCAATCTCCATGGGAAGGGCGACATTTGAGAGTGCATCCAGGCTCGGAATCAAATGGAAAGATTGAAAAATAATGCCCATTTTATCTCTTCGAAGATCGGCCAGATCATCCTGAGATAAATACGAAAGATTTTGTTCATTAACATAGATAGAACCGGTGCTAGGTGTTTCTAAAGCAGCCAGTAAGAGCAATAAAGTGGTTTTTCCAGAGCCAGAAGGGCCAACAATAGCAAGTGATTCACCCTTGCTGACAGATAGGGATAAATTAGATAGAACCGATACTTGCTGATCTTCGAGTTGATAATTCATGGAGACACTGTCTAGGCTGATCATATATCCTTCGCTCATCCTAAAGTTTTCATTAATTTACAAGAAAATGCAGACCTGGAATTAAAACCCACAGATCAGTCGATATTAATTAATACGAGAGTAAACGGTCGTTTAGATAAATTTAAAATTGAATATAGTTCAATATGATATAGACCATGACTAAACTTTGTTATTGGGTCAATAGGTATGTAGGGTAAGTAAGATGGCTTGTTAATTTAATCGAAGTTAACTTAGAAAGTTTGAAAACCGAGCAGATGCATCTTCTCTATAATATTTCTTTATCGCATGAATAGTGGCCTTCAAACGACAATTAGTCTTCAACAAGGATGCACATGAGTCGAATTAATCGAAAAAATCTTTATGCCAGCAAGGAATTAATTTGGTTTGTGATCGATTTTTTTATGCTGACGCTCCTAGCGGCCAATTTACTATGGATCATTTTCGATTGGTTGTTTGCCGTAGATTTTATTCAGAAGGGGATTCGAAACCAATTTGAGTGGTTCTACAAAGCTTATCAGCCAATTCACAAGAATTTTGTTTTTTATGATTTGTTATTTGTCAGCATATTCTTGAGCGAATTCATTTTGCGCTGGTGTTGGGCTGTGTATCGGCAAACCTATAGGCGTTGGTATTTTTATCCCTTTATTCACTGGTATGATCTGATCGGTTGTATTCCGGTGGCAGGCGCCAGAGTACTAAGGTTTTTAAGGGTATTTTCGATTCTATACCGTTTACATAAATACCAAATAATTGATCTCACAGAGAACCGTGTATTTAAGTTTGGCCAATTTTATTATGACGTTTTTCTCGAGGAGTTATCAGACAGAATCGTCGTCAAGGTTCTATCGGGTACCCAAGAAGAACTCAAACATGGCTCTCCTTTGATGCATCGAATACAGGATGAGATTTTATTACCCCGACAAGAATTAGTGGTGGCTTGGTTATCTGAAAAGTTGGCTATGGCCTCTCACAAAGGTTACTTGCCAAACAAAGAGGCACTGAGAACGTATCTTGAAAATATCGTTGATGAGGCGATGACAAATAATGCCGAAATTAGGCGAGCCAAAAAAGTACCCGTGGTCGGTGATATGGTGACCGAAGCACTGGAACATGCCGTTGGTGACATTGTCGCTGAAGTAATTCATCGTATTCTGAGTGACCTTGCCTCGTCCGAGAATCATGCATTTATTGAAGATATTACCCAGGTGTTGTTGAGTGAAACGGACCAAGAAAACCCTAGTTCACTTCAGGGGCAGGTAAGGGATATTGCAATTGAAGTTTTGGATCTAATGAAAGAGCAGGTTAAGCAAAAACGTTGGCAGGATAAACTCTAAAGGGTTATTTCCAAAAATAAATATAATGAGGGTAGGGGCGTGAGCATGAAAATAACTGAAAATCAGGGGCTGGATATAAATAGGCTTCAGCTTGTCAAATCTCCAATTATTGTATTCATACTAATTTTTCTACTTCTGAGTGTTACTTCTTTAACTTTTGCCGAAGAGCTAACTGGGACTGATGGCGAAACCATTACAGGAGTCATTGCAGCTAAGAGTAATCAAAAGATTGATCAGGAGATCCAACAGCGCCTAGAAGATATCTATAGCCAGGTACCCGGACTTGAAAAAATTACAGTTAACGTGAATCAAGGTGTTGTGACACTGAGCGGTGAAGTGGCCGATAAGAAAATCGCCCAGCAAGCACGCGCATTGGCAAGCAGAATGGACAATGCCGTGTTACTTGATAGTCAGCTAAGTCTTCAAACAGACGTCCAGTTCCGCCTGGAAACCTTGCAAACCAAAATTAAGAACTATTTGGATTTCTCACTGAAAATCCTACCCTTGGTTTTGGTTGCTATCATTATTTTGCTTATTGGCTTCTTTCTGACCCGCTTGATTGGTTTGGCAAAACCTTGGCTTGATAGAATCCTACCTAACCCCTTTATCGCAGAATTAGCGGTTCAGTTTATTAAAGCCGGAATCACGATCGTCGCGTTAATAGTCGCGTTGGATATTATGGGAGCTGGCGGGGCGATTGTTTCTATTGCTGGTGGTCTAGGAATCTTTGGTCTCGCGTTGGGGTTTGCTACTCGGGATTCGATCGAAAATTATATCGCCAGTATCCTGCTCAGCATCAAACAACCATTTTCGCCATTAGACCATGTGAACATCGCAGACCATGAAGGCCGTGTACTCTCTTTAACGACGCGATCTACTATTCTAATGAGTTTTGATGGTAACCATATTCGTATTCCGAATGCGGTGGTGTATAAAGCCACAATTATAAATTTT
>JBFJZQ010000172.1:0-6984 GCA_041622015.1 Oleiphilaceae bacterium | reverse complement strand
GAATTCTTCTTGAAATTTAAATCTTATTTTGGAGCAAAAAGTTAAATGTCAAATAAGTATGATGTGATTGTAATAGGTGCTGGCCCTGCAGGTTATGTTGCTGCTATTCGTTGTGCACAACTTGGACTTAATACCGCATGTGTTGAGCAGTGGGTTTCTAATACTGGTAAACAAATATTAGGTGGTACTTGTTTAAATGTAGGTTGCATACCTTCAAAAGCGCTTCTTGAGTCTTCACATAAATTTGAAGAAGCCAAGCATGATTTTGAAGTTCATGGTATTGGTTTAGACAACCTGGGTATTAATGTGCCTAAAATGATCGATCGAAAAGATACGATTGTTAAGAACCTGACGGGTGGAATTGCATCTCTATTTAAAGCAAATGGTGTGACCTCTATTCAAGGCAAAGGCCGTTTATTAGCAGGTAAAAAGGTTGAAGTAACTGATAGTAAAGACTCGGTTACTGTTTATGACGCGGATCATGTGATTATTGCGACAGGCTCCAAGCCTGTTGAAATACCTCCTGCACCTTTAGCAGAAGGTTATATCGTTGACTCAACCGGTGCTTTAGACTTTAAAGAAGTACCTAAAAGACTTGGTGTTATAGGTGCGGGTGTAATCGGACTTGAATTAGGCAGTGTCTGGGCGCGTCTGGGTTCCGAAGTAACTATTCTGGAAGCTCAAGATACTTTTTTAAGTTCAATTGATCAGCAAGTCGCAAAAGAGGCACTTAAACAATTCAAAAAGCAAGGTTTAGATATAAAGCTTAAAGCGCGCGTGAGCGGAACGGACATTAAGCGTAATTTAGTAAACGTAAGTTATGAAGATGCAAAAGGCACGCAAGAGCTTAAAGTTGATAAGTTGATTGTAGCGGTGGGCCGCCGACCCGTAACAGATGGTTTATTATCACCAGATTGCGGTGTTAATTTGGACGAACGTGGTTTCATTTTTGTTGATGATCATTGTAATACGGGGGTTCCTGGCGTTTATGCGGTAGGTGATGTCGTTAGAGGGCCAATGCTTGCGCATAAGGGTTCCGAAGAAGGCATCATGGTTGCAGACAGAATTGCTGGTCAGAAAACCGAAGTGAATTACGACTGTATCCCAGGTGTGATTTATACATATCCAGAAATTGCAAATGTGGGTCAAACTGAAGAACAACTTAAAGCAGATGGTATTGAATACAATGTTGGTGTATGCCCATTCGCTGCAAGCGGTCGTGCGATGGCTGCTAACTCTACAGCAGGTTTTGTAAAGATACTGGCAGATGCTAAAACAGATCGTGTTTTAGGTGTGCATATTATTGGACCTAGTGCTTCTGAATTGATCGCTCAGGCAGTGATTGCAATGGAGTTTGGTTCGAGTGCGGAAGATTTAGGGCTAACTGTTTTTGCTCATCCAACCTTGTCGGAAACTGTTCATGAAGCAGCGCTGGCAGTTAGTGGGCATGCAATACATATTGCTAATAAGAAGAAGCGCTAATTAATCTCTTGCATACAAGCGCAGGGCTATTTCATTGATTGAGTGGCCCAATACTAGAAAAAGCAAGGAAGTTATCCTTTTGAGGCTAACTAAACAGGATGACTTTAATGAGTCTGATAACTTAACCAAGTCGTCAATTAATTACTAACGTGATGGAATAAACTATGAATTTACATGAGTATCAGGCAAAACAACTTTTTGCCGAGTACGGTTTACCAGTATCTACAGGTTACGCCTGTGATACACCAGAGGAAGCCGCCGCTGCTGCCGACAAAATTGGCGGTGATATGTGGGTGGTTAAGTGTCAGGTGCATGCAGGTGGTCGAGGAAAGGCTGGCGGTGTTAAACTGGTCAAAACCAAAGAAGAAATTCATGCCTTTGCTGCGAATTGGTTAGGTAAAAATCTTGTAACTTATCAGACTGATGAAAATGGTCAGCCTGTTACTAAGATTCTAGTAGAAAGCTGCACAGATATTGCTAATGAGCTTTACTTGGGTGCTGTGGTTGACCGCGCATCACAACGGATTGTTTTCATGGCTTCGACTGAAGGTGGCGTTGAGATTGAAACTGTTGCAGAAGAAACTCCTGAACTAATTCATAAAGCGATTATCGATCCTTTAGTTGGTCCTCAGCCTTACCAAGGCCGTGAATTAGCCTTTAAACTTGGCTTAAAAGGTGATCAAATTAAACAATTCGTTAAAGTCTTTTTGGGCTTAGCGACCATGTTTAACGATCATGACTTTGCTCTTTTAGAAATCAACCCTTTGGTCGTGACTAATGAAGGTAACATTCACTGTTTAGATGGCAAAATTGGTGTCGATGGTAATGCGCTTTATCGTCAGCCTAAAATTCGTGATATGCACGATCCTTCACAAGAAGATGAGCGTGAAGCGAATGCGGCTAAATGGGAGCTTAACTATGTTGCTCTTGATGGCAATGTTGGCTGCATGGTTAACGGTGCAGGCTTGGCGATGGGGACAATGGATATCGTCAACCTTCATGGCGGAAAGCCTGCAAACTTCCTAGACGTAGGCGGTGGTGCTACTAAAGAACGCGTTGCAGAAGCATTCAAGATTATTTTGTCAGATGACAATGTGAAAGCCGTTTTGGTTAATATTTTTGGTGGTATCGTTCGTTGCGACAGGATTGCTGAAGGTATTATCGGTGCGGTGAAAGAAGTCGGTGTACAAGTTCCTGTAGTCGTTAGGCTAGAAGGTACAAATGCTGAATTAGGTAGAGAAGTATTAGCAAAATCTGATCTAGACATCATTGCAGCAACATCATTAACTGATGCAGCACAGCAAGTTGTTAAAGCTGCGGAGGGCAAATAATGTCAGTCTTAATCAATAAAGATACAAAAGTAATTTGTCAGGGTTTTACGGGTGGACAGGGTACTTTCCACTCTGAACAAGCCATTGCATACGGTACACAAATGGTAGGTGGTGTTAGCCCAGGTAAAGGCGGCACGACACATTTGGGCTTACCTGTATTTAACACGGTAAGAGAAGCGGTTGAAGCAACCGGTGCTACAGCGACTGTTATTTATGTCCCAGCACCTTTCTGTAAAGATGCGATCTTGGAAGCGATTGATGCTGGCATTCAGCTAATCGTGACGATCACTGAAGGCATTCCAACGCTAGATATGGTTGATGTGAAAGTGAAGCTAGATCAATCAGGTGTGAGAATGATTGGTCCCAACTGTCCGGGTGTGATTACACCCGGAGAAACTAAGATCGGTATCATGCCTGGTCACATACATTTACCAGGTAAGGTGGGTATCGTTTCACGTTCTGGTACATTAACTTATGAAGCGGTTAAGCAGACTACTGATGCAGGTTTCGGTCAGTCTACTTGTGTAGGTATCGGTGGTGACCCAATTCCTGGTACCAGCTTTATCGATGTATTAGAAATGTTCCAAAATGATCCTCAGACTGAAGCAATCGTAATGATTGGTGAAATTGGCGGAACCGCTGAAGAAGAAGCGGCTGAGTTTATTAAAGCTAATGTTACTAAGCCTGTTGTATCGTATATAGCCGGTGTCACTGCGCCTGCTGGTAAGCGTATGGGTCATGCCGGTGCAATCATTGCTGGTGGTAAAGGGACTGCAGACGAAAAATTTGCTGCCCTTGAAGCCGCAGGTGTGAAAACTGTCAGATCTCTTGCTGATATTGGTTCTGCTTTGAAAGAAAAAGCCGGCTGGTAGTCAACAATATTATAAGTGACTGAAAATGGGGCTTATTTGCCCCATTTTTTTTACTTCCTTCCAAGCCTTGCTAGACTAAAAAGAATGATAACAAAAGAGGTTGGGGAATGAAGGGTTTACATGGTTGGATGCGCGCTCTTGAAGATAACGAGACGGCAATACTATCAACATTATTGAATGAACTTGACAGGGTAACAGGTTCTGATGATTCTTCAGGTGAACAGCTTGCGAAGATAATTTTAAAAGATGCGAGTTTAACATCGAACATTATTAGAGTAGCAAACTCAGTTACCTTTAACCCCAATAATACCACAGTGACAACCGTCAGCAGAGCTGTGATAAATATTGGTTTTATTCATATACGATCACTTTGCCTATCTATAAAAGTCCTAGAAGCCGTTCTGAAAGAGCGCAGCTCTCCTATGCTTTTATCTACTTTAGCTAGGTCGCTTCATGCGGCTAGTCAAGCTAAAGCTTTATGTTCAAAGATGAAGCCTAGTCAGCAAGAAGAAGTGTTTGTAGCGTGTTTATTGAGTCATCTCGCTGAGCTGCTTGTTCTTGGTGTGAATGATGCAGAAGTTAAATTACTATGTGAAGATTTAGAAGCCCATTCGACAATTCAAGATAAAGATCGCGCAGCTGAAAAATATTTAGGTGTAAGTTTAACTAGATTGGCAAAAACACTTTTAAAACAATGGCGCATGTCTGGATTAACACTGGATGTGGTGACGCACTCAAACCTTGAAGAGATCCCAAGGGCTATTCAAGCAGTTCGTTTAGGTAGCGAAATCAGTCGGGTATCTTTATTAGGTTGGGATTCTTCAGAATTTAAAGAATTAACTAATGACATTGCAGAATTTCAGAATATAAGTGTCGAAGCCGTTAAAAAATCTATCATGGATATGGCTGATCAAACATCCGAAATGGTGATGTCATTTGGCAAGAAAGTACTAAGTGACTACGTTCCCACCAGCAAGAAACCCGCTAAAAGTCTCCCCTCAAAAGATGAAAATACCTCAGAATCATTACAGTCTGACCCTCAATATCAATTACAAGCAATAAAACAATTAGCAGATATGATGAGTGCTGATTTTAATATTAATAGTATTTTTAAAGTCGCGTTAAGTGGTTTAAACAAAGGTGTTGGACTTGAAAGAATAGCTTTAGCTATTTTTGATAAAAATCATTCAAAATTTATCGCCAAATATGTAGCAGGCCAAGGTACAGATAATTGGAAATCGAAGTTTGCAGTTCGTTTTGAGAAAAACCAGTCTGGTTTTTTATATCAACTATTTCAACGTGATCAAAATGTTTGGGTAGGGGGGGATCAATTTAGAGAGGTTTCAAGCTATCTGGGTGCAGAGTTTTTAGCCATAACAGGGCAGAAAAGTTTTTTTATATCTCCTCTCCAGGTGGATAACAAAATGATTGGGTTTATTTATTCTGACATGGGCAATACATCACAAGAACTGTCCGTTGCAAAGTTTGAAGGCTTTCATCAGTTTATTCAGCAAGTGAATTTGGCTTTAAGTATACTTGCTCATAAAAAATGAGTTTAGAGCTTAGTTATTTGTTCTATGGTGATATGGTTATCAAGCTGTGTCCAAACAATATTTAAATCAAATAATCTAAAGCCGTACTTCTTTAAGCTACTTTTGTCTTTATACGCCGGGCTAGGGTCCTGCATGAGGACTTCTGTGATGATTGCTTTCAAATTCACATAGTCAGAATATTCCAGTTTCGAAATTTCAAGTAAAACATCTGGCAGAAAGTTCACTTTGATGTCTGTTTCAGGTTCTTCTTGAGCGAAGCCGCACAGAGCTTCATTATTTGAATCTGCATAGTGTATATACGGTTTAATATCATAAATCGGAGTTCCATCTACGATATCAGGACAGCTAATTATTAAACTGGCTTGATTATTCTTGATAACAACTTCTCTCAATTCCACTCTTGATAAACCTAAACTATTAGGCCGAAAGGGGGAGCGGCTAGCAAATACACCGATTTTCTTATTTCCACCTAAACGTGGAGGCCGAACTAAAGGGCGCCAAGAATCGTTATTATTTTGATGAAACCCGAAAATTAACCAAATATCCGAAAATTCCTCTAAGCCTTTAACAGAATCTGGCGAATAAAATGGTTTGAATAATTCAATGTGTGCGGAACAAGATTGGATTAAGGAAGCCTGTCTAGGGATACCAAACTTCTCTTTAAAGGGCGAGTGAACAATGCCAATAGGTTCAATCGTTATGCTTGAATTAAACATGACTGATAAACCTATAGCTGTTTGGATATCAGACTAGCATGTTCATTGAGTTTGGTGCGCGACGTTTTAAGTCCGAATAGCCCTGTTATATGTAAAAATAACTTTGGTAATGACTTTAATACGTCGCCTGTTTTTCTAGGAATTAAATGCAGATGTAAATGTGGAACTGTTTGATTTGCAGCTTTTCCATCATTAATGAGTAAATTGGTGCCTTGTATGCCAAAGCCTGCCTTCTTTTGAGCCTCTATAACTTTATGACCAATATTGAACAACTTAGCGCGAGACTTAGCGTTTAAAGCTTCTAAGCGGATTAAATGTTGCTTAGGGATAACCAAACAGTGGCCAGGGGTTAAAGGATAGGCATCCATGAAGGCTAAAAATTCTTCGTCTTCATATACAATTGAAGAGGGTTGCAATTTGTCTGAAATTTGACAAAAGATACAGCATGGTGATTCTATAATTTCCTTATCATTGCTTAGTGTATCTTTCATATATCACTCTAGTGCTGTTGTTTATCAGAAGGGGTGTTAAATGCATTTTCGATTTGAGCTTGTTGGTCGGCTAATTCCCATTCGTCTTTTATTTCAACAGGAATAGCATAAGACTCATCTGCCCATGATCCTAGATCAATTTGTTGGCATCTATCCGAGCAGAAAGGGCGAAAAGTTGATGTCTCTTGCCAGACAACTTTTTTTGAACAGGTAGGGCAGTTAACTTCAAGGATTTTGCTCATGTGCTTGTTCCAAATAAAAAAGGTGTTTATCTCTAATTTTATCTTCTAATTCTATCATGCTTCCATCATTTATGATGATATCGTCAGCTTTAGAAAGTTTAACATCTCTGGGTAGTTGGCTGTCTATAATCTTTTGAATCTGATCAAGGGAACTGCTGTCGCGTTGTGATGCTCTTGCCAACTGAGTTCCAACAGGAGCGTCAATAAGAAGCGTTCTATTAACTAGAGATGATTGATCTGTCTCAAACAATAAAGGCGAAACAAGTATGGAGTAGGCAGCATTACTGTTACTTAATT
>JBFJZQ010000171.1:0-6994 GCA_041622015.1 Oleiphilaceae bacterium | reverse complement strand
TTAATGCTGGCCGACGCCGATTTTTAATCGGTGCTACCTCTGTAGTTGGTGGGGTGGGTGTAATAGGAGCCGCTGTTCCTTTTGTTGCTTCTTGGAATCCAAGTGCAAAAGCAAAAGCTGCCGGTGCGCCTGTAAAGGCGAGTATCGGGAAGTTGGAGCCAGGTCAGCGAATGACTGTTGAGTGGCGTGGAAAGCCTGTTTGGGTTATTCGACGAACACAGGAAATGTTAGATAATATTGATAAACTTACTGACAAATTACGAGATCCTGATTCATCTGTGCCACAGCAGCCAGAGTATATTAAAGGTGTTTATCGATCAACTAAGCCTGAATTCGCAATTATTGTAGGTATCTGTACACATTTAGGGTGCTCTCCGCAGTTTGTCCCTGAGGTGAAGCCTCAAGAATTTGATGAAGAGTGGGTTGGTGGTTTCTTTTGTCCTTGTCATGGTTCACGTTTTGACTTGGCTGGGCGTGTTTTTAAAGGAGTTCCTGCTCCTAAGAACTTGGAAATTCCTCCTTATAGATATGTGGATGATCAGACTGTTATCATCGGTGAAGATGAGGTGCAAGGCTAATGCAAAAGCTAATTAATTGGATTGATGAGCGCTTACCGATTGTTGAAGCGTTTGAAAATCATATGAGTAAATATTACGCACCAAAAAACTTCAATGTTTGGTATATTTTTGGTGTTTTGTCTATGGTTGTTTTGGTTAATCAGTTGCTTACGGGTATTTGGTTGACGATGAGTTATAACCCTACTGCTGAAGGCGCTTTTGCTTCTGTAGAGTATATAATGCGAGATGTAGAATATGGCTGGTTGTTGAGGTATCTGCATTCAACTGGTGCATCAGCATTCTTTGTCGTTGTATATCTTCATATGTTTAGGGGGCTAATGTATGGGTCGTATAAAAAACCTAGGGAGCTGATCTGGATTTTTGGTATGACAATATACTTGGCTTTAATGGCTGAAGCTTTCATGGGGTATTTGTTGCCTTGGGGGCAAATGTCCTATTGGGGGGCACAAGTTATTGTAAACTTATTTGGCGCTATTCCATTTATAGGTGAAGATCTTTCATTGTGGATTCGTGGCGATTATTTGATATCAGGAATTACTTTGAACCGCTTTTTTGCCCTGCATGTAGTTGCTTTGCCGATAGTTATTTTAGCTTTGGTAGTTCTGCATATTCTGGCGCTTCATACCGTTGGATCTAATAATCCAGATGGTGTTGAGATCAAGAAAAACAAAGATGAGAATGGTATTCCTAAAGACGGTATTCCATTCCATCCTTTCTATACTGTTCATGACCTTGTAGGTATTGTTGTTTTCTTGTTTGTTTTTTGTGGTGTTGTTTTCTTTTTCCCTGAAATGGGTGGTTATTTCATTGAAAAGCCAAACTTTGAGCCAGCTAACCCGCTTAAGACGCCTGATCATATAGCGCCTGTTTGGTACTTTACTCCATTCTATGCGATGTTAAGGGCTGTTCCTGATGCCTTTTTAGGGGTTGTCGTTATGGGTGCCGCTATTGCGATATTGTTTGTTTTGCCCTGGTTGGATAAGAGTCCTGTTAAATCGATTAGATATAAAGGTTGGATTAGCAAGGTTGCTTTAGTTTTATTAGTCGTATCATTTGCAGTTCTTGGCTATTTAGGGGTTGTGGTTGCGACGCCTGAAAGAACAATGTGGGCTAGAATATTAACAGTGGTCTATTTTGCATATTTCATCTTAATGCCTTGGTTTACAACAGTTGAAAAAACAAAGCCAGTTCCAGAGAGGGTGACAGGATGATTAAGAAGATTGCTTTAGTTTCATTATTATCAATATGTTCTTTAGGTGCTTTAGCCGCTGGCGGTCCTTCTGTGCCACTTGACCATATTAAAACGAACATATCTGATAATGAGTCGTTGCAAAATGGCTTATCAACCTTCATGAATTATTGTTTTGGTTGTCATGCTATGCAGTATGCGCGTTATGAAAGGGCTGCTACTGATTTGGGTATTCCTCAGAATGTTTTTGAAGAAAATATTCTAGTCGGGGAGACTAAGATTGGTCAGTTAATGAATATTTCTATGTCAACGGATCAGGCTAAGTTGTGGTTTGGTAGCCCTCCTCCTGATTTGACTTTAAATGCACGGTTAAGAGGTCCTGACTGGATATATAGTTACTTAAGAGGTTTTTATCTTGACCCTAAGCGTCCATATGGTGTGAATAATGTTGTATTTAAAGATGTAGGTATGCCTCATGTCTTAGCTGACTTACAGGGAGTCTGTGCAGAGGAACCTCAGCTAGGTGTTGAGCCAGAAGTAGATCCCTTAAGTGGCAATATTGTTAAGCAAAGTGGTTGTAATGAGTTTGCTAAGGAAGGGGCGTTAAGTTCTAAAGAGTACGATACGCTTATCTATGACTTGGTAAACTTCTTAACTTACGTTGGTGAGCCGTCGCGATTGGACAGTGAAAGAATTGGGCGAAATGTACTTATATTTTTGGCGTTTCTTTTTGTTTTTGTTTATTTCTTGAATAAAGAATATTGGCGCGAGCTTCATTAAGCTCTAAGGTGTAAGTTTAAATCTAGCCGTTAATGCATCGCTTTAACGGCTTTTTTTGTTGCGATGGCAGTATTTTTAACGATGCATGTATAAATCGTGTATAATTCCGCCAAATTTAAACCAGAGTGTTTCTGGGGTGTTAGTTTATTTATAGGTGTGAGGTTAAATATGGGAGTTGTGACTAAACGTTCATCAATGACGTTTTTTTCAGACGGCAATAGTCATTATAGTCATCGTGTAAGGATTGTTCTTGCAGAAAAAGGTGTGGCTGTGGATGTGGTGAACGTAGATCCAGATAGTAAGCCAGCAGAATTAGCTGACCACAATCCTTACAATGATTTGCCAACATTAGTTGATCGAGATCTAGTGCTTTATGAATCAGATATTATGATGGAGTATTTGGATGAGCGTTTTCCTCACCCTCCTTTGTTGCCAGTCTATCCGGTTGCTCGAGCTCAAAGTCGTTTGATGATGTATCGCATTAGAAAAGATTGGAGCCGTTTAGCGGATGCTATTTTAGCTGATCCAGAGTCTAAAAAAGCTGACGCTTATAGGAAGGAGTTAAAAGAAAGTTTGACCTCTACCGCTCCTGTTTTTGCTGAAATGCCTTTTTTTATGAGTGAGGAATTTACAATTGTTGATTGTTGTGTTTCTGCATTGCTTTGGCGTCTACCCCTAATGGGCGTAACGCTTGATGATGCTCAGGCAAAACCTATTTTGAAATATATGGATAGAATGTTTGCGCGCGAATCTTTTAAAGCAAGCTTATCAGAGCTTGAAAAGGAAATGCATCACTAATAAGTAATATTAATGAGAGGGCACATGATGACGCCGAGTCGACCATATTTAGTTAGAGCTCTTAACGACTGGATTTTGGATAATGATATGACACCCTATATCGTGGTGGATGTCGATGTTCAGGGCGTAAGTGTGCCGGATGATTATGTTACTAATGGTCAGATTATTTTAAATATTAGCCCTTCAGCAGTGAATGAGTTATTGATAGATCTAGAAGCGATTTCATTTAGAGCTCGTTTCGGAGGTGTTCCGATGCAGGTTTATGTTCCTGTTGTTGCGGTCATGGCTATCTACTCAAAAGAGAATGGGCAGGGTATGGTTTTCGGGGCTGAGCCTGGAGCGCCAGAGCCGCCAAATCCTGATGAGCCTAAAGCTAAGCAGAAAAAAGCAGACCACCTTCCTCATAAGCCTTCTTTAAAAATAGTTAAGTAATTTTAGTGCATGCTGCCAAAAAGAGTTGAATCTAGTTGGTGGCATAGGCTATTTACAATCAAAAGTTGAATTTCTAGTACGCGTGCAACAGATTTACTATCTATCTGTATTTCAATATCGTCCGATTGCAGAATTGCTGACGACTTTCCGGCTTTGAATCCTGTTATTGTAATAACGTGGATGTTCTTTTCATGTGCTGCCTGTATTGCTTGAATAATATTCCCGCAATTTCCATCAATTGATAGAGTGATTAAGGTGTCACCTTCTGTGCCAATGGCATTGATTTGGTTAGAGAATATTTGGTGTTGAGTATTGCTTTTACTTATCGAAAGAATGCTCGTTGGGTCTAAAGACAGGTTAATTGCAGGTAAGCTAGGTCTTGGGAATTCTTGCTGATTTAGCAGAGATGAGCTTAATATGCTGCCAATTGGGTTAGATAGGCCATTGCCACAAATAATTATTTTTCGGTCATTTAATAAGGATTGAGTGATGACTCTACATGCATGCTCAATTTCAGGGCTTATGTGTTCAATGTTTGCAGCAGTTGTATCAATAGCTTCACATAAATAGTTTGTAATTGGTGCTAAGTCGGTCATTGTCTGTCCTATAAGCTAATAAAAAGCATTTTTTAGCCAGTTTATCTCTAGTTTGTTTGAGTTGGTTGGTTTTATGGTAACAACATCAAAGCGTGCATTCATGTTCCATAGTTTAAAATTTGAGATATAGTGGTTGGCGCAAAAAATTATCTTTGATTGTTTTGACTTGGTAATGGTTTCTTCTGCAGTACCGAAAGAGATGCTTTTTCGATAGCGCACCTCTACAAATACGATTGTACTATCAACTTGCATGATCAAATCTATTTCACCTCTTTTGGTGTAATAGTTTCTTGCTCTTAGTTGGTAGCCCTTATCAGATAGATATTGTTCTGCAATTTTTTCATAAGCATGTCCTTTGCTTAGCATGATTTTATTCCTTAATTGCGATCGCTTTGCCTTTTTTGAACACAGCCAGCTCAAGTTCTCTATGAATCAAACCTGATCTATCGATAGATAATGTTCCGGTGTGACCTTGTATTTGACTGTTTTGAATTTCTTTTAGTAATTGTAATCTTGGAGACAATGCAAATGCATCTGCACCAAGTGCGTAAAAACGAGAATATTCATTTTTAGCCGAGGGGATCGCATCGGTTATAATGTTTTTTGTTTCAATTGAATTGCTTAGCATCCATGGTATTTCAACAAAATAAATATTATCAAGATCGTTTTGTGAATGATTTATGTCGTGTATCTGAGAGCTAGAATATATGGGTAAGTTTCGCGCGTAATGATAAGCAAAAAGAGGGTTAAGTTGGCTTGCTATGTGGGGTTTCGCAAGCATGAAGATTGCATCTATATCATTTCTTCGTCTGGGTTCGAACTCAAAGTTCAAATTTGTGATACGTTGAATTGTGTTTTTCCTTTTAGTGCTTAAGTCAGTTCCGAGCAGCTCAGCGACAGAAGGGGATAGCGTTTTTTGATTATTATAATAAACGCTTTCGATAATAATGCTTTGATTATCTTTTAAGGCTCTGAGTAGGGAGTCGTGTATTCTAAAACCGTGCTCATTTTCAGGTGCAATGAAGGCGATTTTATTTAAGTTCTTTTTGGATAATTGACTAGCTACTTGTATTATTTCTGTTTCAGGGTTAAGTCCAAACTGAAAGAGGTTGTCCTGGATGTTGTTTTTAATGGTGGGGGTTGTGTTGTCTATTTCTAAGTAATTTAATGCTAAGGTTGTAGCTTTACTTAGATTCAAATTTCGTAGCTTGTTTACGTTGTTCTTCGTTAATGGGCCCACAATGAGCGTGTTTATATTTAGTGTTCTGGAGTATAAATTCTCGATTGGTTCTTTGTTTGTATCAAAGAAAGAGATGTGGATGTTTGCTAAATTTGATTGCCTTAATTCATTTAAATATGTTGCGATAAATCCATCTCTGACTGCTTTGCCTGCTTCGGCTACAGGGCCTGAAAATGGTAGGGCAATAATAATTTCTGAAGGTCTAGTTTCAGGTAGTTTGGATAGTAGTATTAATTCTTTCGGTGGATGGTTTGTTCCAGGATGACTAGGCCACTTTTGTTGCCATAGATTAAAAGCAAGATATTGGCTTTCAAGGTTTATTTGGTTTTGTTGTATTGATCTGATTAATTCCAGCCAAGCGATTACATCTAGGTCTTTATTTTGATATTTGAAAGTATTCAATAGGATTGGGTCGGTTTTTCGCAGTAGAGACCATATTTCGTTGTTTAGTTGTGAATAGTCAAGCTTGTCCATTATTCCTGAGTACTCTATTAATAATATGGCACTTGAGAGGGGTTGGTCTTGTTTTTTATAGGTCTCAGAAAGTAATTGAATGATGGTTTTGAGCGTGTCGATATTTGTTTTGTTTAAGTTGGCTTTCTTGTGTAACTCAATTGAGTTAAGTTGGTGCCACTCTAGGTCTTCGTAAACGGCAAGCTCTAAGTTTAATAAAAGGGCTTGAATCATGTTTTCCGAAGCTAGGTGGTTGTGATCTATGTCTTTGGCCGCTGCGCTGCTTTGTGATATTAAATTATTTGCATAATATGTTTGTGCTGCAGAAAGATAGAGTTTTGAACGTATTTCAGGATTCTTTTCTGATATGGCTTGACTAAGTAGTGCTTCAGCCGACGGTTCAGGGATAATTGAGGGTATAATGCTTGTGCTTTGAGCTTTTGGTGTTTGTTGCGTGCTGCAGCCATTTAATAGAAAAAAGATGAATGCTGTGCATATAAGTGTTATCAATGATTTCATTTTGGTGTCTATGTCTTTTATGGCTTTAGGTAAATATTTTATAGTGAGGATGCAATAGTTGGAAAGTGCGATTTACATAGTTGCTACCCCAATAGGTAATTTATCTGATATTACCATAAGAGGGTTAGAAGTGCTTCGGGGAGTAGATTTTATTGCGGCTGAAGATACAAGGCATTCAAGGAGGTTGTTAGAGCATCATGGTATTTCAGCTAAATTGGTTTCATATCATGAGCATAATGAGTCAGAAAAGGCACTGTATTTAATTTCTGAAGTTCAAAAAGGTCGGTCAATAGCATTGGTTTCTGATGCTGGAACGCCCTTGATTTCAGACCCTGGTCATACTTTAGTTTCCTTGGCGAAAAAAGAAGGTGTTAAAGTAGTTCCTATACCCGGTCCCTCAGCTCTAATT
>JBFJZQ010000170.1:0-7006 GCA_041622015.1 Oleiphilaceae bacterium | reverse complement strand
TGTTTTTCTTTGCCCTTCAAAACATAACTTGGTAGAGCTTGGGACAAACTGGAATAGTCGTCACCAATAGGCAGCACATAGGCATGTCGTTCTTCCCAAGGGGTATTAGTAATTTCAGAAATAATCGCCACGAGTTTGTTGGCCTCATCATAGCAATAGTAAAAAACTACCGGGTTAAACACGATATTTAAATAACGAAGGTGCATTAAGGCCCTCACCGACTTTATCGATGCAGCCAGTTCTGGCGTAACACTGTCAGCCACTTTATCAATGATGGCTTGTTTTAAACTAGGCGTTTCGGGCGCAAAGAAATCGCTTCGTTTGAATTTGACAAGATTAAAGCCGGAAAACGAGCAGTACCATTTTTTGGCCAGCAGTTCGGGTAACTCATCCAGATCGAGATAGAGCATAAAAATAGGGTAGGTAAAGGCATGGGCTTTAGGCTCGAAACGTCGATGGCGTATCTGGCCTTTGAAAATGGCACTCTCTATTGTGCCTTCTGATTGCGGCTTGGCCTTCTTCATAAACTCAACCCAAACGCCTCAGCTACCCGCAGTCCAGATTTAACGCCATCTTCATGGAAGCCATTAAACCAATAAGCGCCACAATAATGAGTTCGATTATGGCCACTAATTTCTGCATGGCGTGCCTGGGCTTTGATGCCATCCTGGGTAAATACCGGATGCGTGTATTCAAACTTAGCAATGATTTTAGATGGGTCTATTTCCTGTGAACGATTCAAAGTCACCAGCAGAGTTTCAGGCGCATCATCGAAATTTTGCAAAATATTCATATTGTAAGTCACCATCGCACAGTCATTGGCACGCTGGGGAATATGATAATTCCATGCAGCCCAAGCCAGCTTTTTCTTGGGCATTAAACGTTTGTCTGTATGCAAGACAACATGATTATTTTGATAAGGTATATCACCTAAAATCTCACTTTCTTTTCGGTTTGGCTTATCTAGCATTTTCAGTGCCTGGTCACTGTGACAGGCAAAAATAACCTGATCGAAACGATGCACCTCACCTTTTGCGGTATAAATATCGACCCCCTGTTCATCTCTAGCAACTTTTTTGATCGGCGTATTCAAATAAACCTTGTCTTTATAAGAATTGATTATAGGGCCAATATAGGAACGTGAGCCACCTTTAATCACGCGCCACTGCGGGCGTGCATCAACACTCAGCATGCCGTGGTTATTGAAAAATTTAAGGAAGAACCGTAGCGGGAAGTCCATCATCACTTCAACAGAGGCAGACCAGATCGCCGCGCCCATCGGCACAATGTAGTAGTTTACAAAAGCATCCGAATAGCCATTTTCTTTTACAAACTGCCCGAGGGTTTGCTCATCATCAACCGCGTTAGTTTCAAGTAATTCAACCGTCTGCTTATTGAAGCGTAAAATATCTTTGACCATAAACAGAAATTTAGGTCGAATGATATTTAGGCGTTGTGCAAATAAACTATTCAAAGAGGTGCCGTTGTATTCCAAACCGGTGTTTTCACAACGGACACTAAAACTCATATCAGAGGCTTCACTTTCTACGCCAATTTGATCCATCAATTTAATAAAATTTGGATAGGTCCAATCATTAAAAACTATAAAACCCGTGTTAACAGGATAGGTTTTTCCACCTAGTTGAACATCCTGAGTGTGGGTATGGCCACCTAGATAATCATTGGCTTCAAATACACTCACATCATGCTCTCGACTCAATACATAGGCTGCACTTAAGCCTGCGATACCTGAGCCTATGACCGCAATTTTTTGTTTACCAGACTGAACCGGGTTTGATGACGTTTGCATATGTTTTTATTCAACCTTAGTGATTTAAAATTTACGTTACCTGAGCTTGCCTGCACTGAGCCCGTCGAAGGGTATTCTGTGCTAACTCGAAGTTGCATCCTGTACGTTTCGACTGAGCTCAACGAACGATATTTTACGCTCCCTGAGCTCCGTCGAAGGGTCTTCTGTGCTAACTCGAAGTTGTATCCAGTACGTTTCGACTGAGCTCAACGAGCGATATTTTACGCTCCCTGAGCTCCGTCGAAGGGTCTTCTGTGCTAACTCGAAGTTGTATCCAGTACGTTTCGACTGAGCTCAACGAGCGGTATTTTACGTTCCCTGAGCTCCGTCGAAGGGTCTTCCAAATTAAACTCTGCGTTTCATTAAATATATCGACGAAGCTCAATGAACGTGGAAACTAACTACCCAGATCCGGATTATCTTCTAAGTGTCTTGAACTTTTACCCACCAACTTAAAACGCAGGCTATCAGGCAAACATGAAAGCGCTTTTAATATGAACGTGAAGCGCTTCGGAAAGTGGACATCGAAACGCTTACCATTTAAGCCTTTAACAATTCGTTGCGCCGCTTCATCAGCACTAATTCTGAAGGGCATTGGGAAGTCGTTTTTATCTGTTAGCGGTGTTTTTACAAAGCCTGGGCTGACTAAGCGTATATCAATTCCTTCATGTTGCAGGTCTAGCTTTAAAGACTCCATCATATAGCGAATGGCCGCTTTCGATGCGCCATAGGCTCCGGCTCTAGGCAAAGATTGATAGGTGACACTACTCGAAACCACCACCAATTGAGGCGCATTGTTACTGCTATCTTTTGCTGCTCTGATAAGGGGCAAACTGGCGTTAATGATGTTTAAGGCGCCATAGAAATTTGTGTCCATCACGCGTTTGACAGACTCAATATCTATTTCCTTGGAGTCTATATATTCACAGGTGCCTGCATTAATAATGACTCTATCGAGATGCTGGGTATGCTCGAGTATTTTTGCCACCCCCGAATTCACCGAAGTCTCATCGGTTATATCCATTTCAATAGGGATAATACGCGCTGCACACCGGGGGAATAAGCTATTAATTTTGCCTAAATTACGAGCACTGACAAAAATTTGAGTATCCGGTTCATCCAGTTTTGTCACCAAAGCCGCACCAATACCCGAGGATGCTCCGACTATCCAAGTAGAATTAGTGGTTTTCTTGTTTGATGCATTATGTGTAGTCATAGACATGTATTCTCACTTAAGCCATACGTTTTTTGAGTTGTTGGATAATGGAACCCAAAACCGGAACATGTTCATACAACAAAGCGCCCCCATCAAAATAGTCTTGATGAAAATACACTTTATGGCTGAAACGGATATGACTTGCACCTTCGACTGAAATAACCCGTCCTCGGTTTAGCTTTGGATGGCTGTAGGTCATCGTCCAGGTTAGCATGGCCTGCCCTGGACTTAACCATTGATCGTGAAATTCAAAATCACAGGACTTCAGGTTTTGGTATAACTCCGAGCAGTAGTTTAGAAAGTCGTCACGACTGGCTATTTTGTGGAAGCTGTCTTGGAATAGCAGATCTTCAGCGTAAACTTCTTCGAGTAACTCTTCTTGAAGGTCTTCTGCGCACATCGTGCGATAGAGGGTTTTGAAGTGCTCAATCAAGAGTAAATTATCGGCCTCTTCACCTGATTCAGAAATAATCCCAAACGATAGTTTATCTTCAGATTTTGATAGCGTCATAAGTATCACTCAGCGATTGATTCATATTTGCCCAGAAAATTAAATCTAACCGGGCCATTTTTGAATAGTAAAAAGCGCAGACTTACTTATCAGTTTTCTTTGCTTTACCTTCTTCTATAATACGTTTAGGTACAGGATTCAGATCACTCACCACGCCAATAAAACTCAGTAATTTTAAGCAATAATAGGAAATATCTATTTCCCACCAATAAAAACCCTGCCTTGCAGAAACCGCAAAACGATGGTGATTGTTATGCCAACCTTCACCTAATGTCAGCAGCGCAAACCATGGGTTATTCCGACTATGATCTTTGGTTTCAAATCGGCGGCTGCCCCAGATATGCCCCAATGAATTGATAGTAAACGTGGCATGAAACAAAAAGGTTGTGGAAATAAAGAATCCCCAAACCAACATTTGCCAACCATTGGTTTCTAAGTGAGGCCACCAGGCCGCCATGAATTCACCCATACCAAAAATGAAGCCTGCAAAAATAGCGGGAACTAGAATATCGAAACGATTCAGAAAGCGTAATTCAGGATATTTAGCCAAATCTTTAATAACCGAATAATCTGTTTTAAACCCCGCTTCAGACATAAACCAACCGACATGACTAAACCAAAAACCATGCTGAATAGGGGAATGCAGATCACCTTCTTTATCGGATTCTTTGTGATGCTTTCGGTGATGCGCCGCCCACCATAAAGGCCCACGCTGACAAGAGGTGTTACCCAGCACAGCAAAGCAAAACTGCCAGAATCGGTTGGTTTTATAGCTTCGATGAGAAAACAGCCGATGATAAAAGGCGGTAATCGCAAACATTCTTAACCAAAAGAAAAACAGACAGGCCACCAGCGCCGTGACACTCCACCCTGTCCATAGGGCAGCTATACAGCCAAGGTGAATAAAAATAAACGGCATGCATCGCACCAAGTTAATACGATAAGGATTGTCACCGGTGGTAGATTCTTTTACGGCTTCTGAGTCAAACCAGCAAATAAAATTATTGAAGAGCTTGGCACCCAGCTTGTTCGTTTGCGTATTCATGCTGATTCTTGCTCCATCAACGAAAATAAATCTTCCCCTGATTCTGATTGCGATAACTGTTTAAACCAGAGTTTTGTTTGAGCCACTGCATGGCTATGATCAACGATTGGCATAGGGTAAGCCAAGCTTTGAGCCTGCTTTGCAGAGGGCATGTGAATGCTTTTGTTATCAAGACTGCGTAGTTCGGGTAGATACTGTCGTATGAACTCGCCTTTTTCATCAAAACGTTGCGACTGCCTTACAGGATTAAAGATTCTAAAATAAGGCACTGCATCAACGCCGGTTGACGCGCTCCACTGCCAACCACCATTATTCGCGGCTAAATCACCATCCACTAATTGAGACATAAAATAGGCTTCACCCAAACGCCAATCAATAAATAAATGCTTGGTTAAAAACATCGCGACTACCATTCTCAGGCGATTATGCATCCAAGCCGTTTGCTTCAACTGACGCATGGCCGCATCAACGATAGGAAAACCGGTTCTACCTTCTTTCCAAGCTTCGAAGCGTTCTGAGTCTTTTTTCCAGGGCAAACGATCGGTTTCAGGCTTAAAAGGTTTGAAGCGACAAAGCTGCGGAAAATCAACCAACAAATGTTTATAGAACTCTCGCCAAATAAGTTCATTTATCCAGGTCGCAATGCCCTGATTACCTTCGCTAAGCGAACCGCGATTCAAACTTAAGGCTGCCTGCATACATTGGGTAGACGAAAGTGCGCCGATAGCTAAATAAGGCGATAACTGGCTAGTGGCATCTTCTGAAGGAATATCCCGCTTGGCTTTGTAGTGTTTTATGTGTTGATCCAAAAACCGATTTAATCGATCATGCGCTTCTTCTTCACCCGCAGGCCAAAGCTTGGCATGCAACGATATATCGTCAGGTATAGTAGACAAATCAGACTTTATTCGAATGGGACGTTGCGCTTCAGGTCGATTCAAAATACTCCGTGCGTGATATGAGAATGCTTGAATATAGGCTCGTTTATATGCGGAATAGACTTTATAGGGCTCACCTTGTTTATTGCGAATTTGGCCAGGTTCAATCAGACAGGCATCATGATAGTTTGAGCTGGAGACCTTCAACTTATTAAGGCACTGAATGACTTGGTTAGCACATGCCTGCTCATTCACTTCATATTCATGATTGAAAAAAACTTTTTTAACGGGCGTATTTTCGATGAAGCTGGCAAGCACATTAGGGATATCGTTAAAAACATCTGCTGATAGAACAATCAAAGGCACATGGAGCTTTTCGAGTTCATCATGCAAGGTTTGAAGCTGCCTTAATATCAAGGCACGTTTAGCAGGTGATATACCGTGAATCTGCCATTGGCCTTCAGTAATCACAAAGATAGCAATCGTCGCGCCTTGTGACATCGCATTGAATAAAGCTGGATTGTCATAAACCCGCAAATCACTTCGAAACCACATAAGGTTATATTTTGTAGAGGAACTACTTTGACTCACCTTTTTAATACCTGTTACCAATTGATTGTTTTAATTGCCCCATGATCCTGTTCTTTATCTTCATGGAGCCTATTCTTTACGCTCATTGAGCAGTGGCTGCACTGAGCTCGTCGAAGTGTCGAAATGCCTGTATTGAGCCCGCCGAAATGCCTGTATTAAGCCCGCCGAAAACCTCAAATCCCATTTTCCAAACCCAATTCCATCGGATAACTGTCGATCAGAGAAAGCGCTTCGTGTTCTTGATATTTTTTCATGAAGAAACGCACCAGCGTCATCGGCACAACTAAAGGGATAATGCCTTTTTTATAATGTTCGATTAAACCTCTTAATTCTTGCTTTTCCCCCGCATCCAACTTCTTTTTCAAGAAATGCTGCATTTTCATTAAAGTACTTGCGTGGCGCCCTCGAGAAACAGGCTGTTGAAGTGCGGCCATGAATTCTTCGATATAGTTGGCAGCAATCGCCTGAATATCTTTGCCTTTCAGATCTGCCAATAACTGGCCTAACTTTATTGCAACAGACTCTTTGTGTGCAGTGAGCATTAGTTTATAACGATGATGATAGCCTGTTAGTGTTTTTGCAGATAAGTTAGGCATCACTTTCGTTTGCCAATCATGATAGGCATAAACCGAGGCGATAAAGTTTTCTTTTATTGGGTTGTCGTTTAATCTTCCTGACTCTGTTACCGGCATGAGGGGAATCAGTTTTTTTAACTCGCCTGAAAACGCCCCATCTGACATATAGATTGGTTGACCTTTTTCACCATACACCTTTGTGCTGTTAATGCCACAACTAGGTGATTTTTGCATAAAGATAAATCCGCTCAGGCCCTGCATTGAAGGTGCAACATTTCGAGCCAATTCGATCAAATCTTTGGAGTAATCTAACTCTGGATTGTCCGTTGCGATGACCCTGACAGCACCCTCTTTTTCTGCCAAACGAATTGTTGGCCGGG
>JBFJZQ010000169.1:0-7014 GCA_041622015.1 Oleiphilaceae bacterium | reverse complement strand
GTAAAAATGGAATAGATATAGATAATGCGTTTAACGCTTCTTTCACCATCGCATCCGTCTCCCAGTCTGATATTGGCAACTATGATGTTATTGTCTCGAATAGCCAAGGCAGCCTTGCATCTAAGGCAGTAAGTTTGGCTGTGCTAGACAATATCGTTCCCGTCATGATTACTAAACAGCCACAATCTCAAACAATAACTTCAGGTGCTCCGTTTACCCTGAGTGTCAGTGCTCTCAACGAAGAACTAATGAGCTATCAATGGTTTTATAATGGTAATGCTATCGAGTCCGCTAATTCATCTCAATATCATATTTTGACAGCATCAGCAGAAGATCAGGGTCAATACTCGGTATTAGTAAGCAATCTTGATAGCGCTGAACTTTCTGAAGTAGCTCAAATTAACATTATGCAGCCACTGTCAAGCAAACAACCTCTTCTAGCCGCTATAGAGTTAACCTGGGATACTCCGGTATCAAGAGAAGATGGGAGTGTTTTACACTTTAATGAAATTCAAGGCTACCTTGTTGAATATGGAACAAGCCCAATTACTTTTCAAAACAGCATTCAGGTAGAGAACGAACTGCCTCACTCATTAACCATAAACGATCTTTCATCTGGTATTGTTTACTTACGGATAGCCACTATTGATTCAGACAATAACCAGGGTGCATTTTCACCTCCAATTCAGATCACCATACCTTAGTGATGGTATAGCTAAAAATAATAGAACCTAAACCACACTATCCTGATAGACCTCTAAATCATCTTCCTCGCCATCTTTAACAAAATAATAAGACAGCATCGGCAGCAAGGTTAGCGATCCGATCATATTCCATAAAAACATGAAGGTTAAAAGGATCCCCATATCTGTTTGGAATTTTATTGGAGAAAAAATCCAAGTCGTGGTTCCAATCGCAAGCGTTAAACCTGTAAATGCGACGGCTTTACCCGTTGAACGTAAAGTATGAAAATAAGCTTTTTGTAACGTTAAGCCTTCATCTAACAATTCTTCAAGACGACTATAAATATATATTCCGTAGTCGACCCCCAAGCCCACCCCTAAAGCGATAATGGGCAAGGTTGACACTTTTACACCAATTCCTAAGTAAGCCATAAGCGCCGTGCATAAAACTGAGGTCATCATCAAAGGCATCACGATACAAACCATTGCTCGCAATGAACGATAGGCTAATAACACCATTAGGCCGACGACCACATATACTATGACCATGATAAAGGTTTGCGATTCTTCAATCAGTTGGTTAGTTGCCACCTCAATACCTGCATTCCCGGCAGCCAATAATATCCTTACATCTTCAGAGTTTAATTCCGCCGTAAATTTTTCTACGGTATCAACAGTGCTCTGAAGCGTTTCTGCTTTGTGATCATTTAAAAACACAAAAATAGGCGCCAGACTGCAATCTCGATTAATAAAACTTGGAGGTACATATTGTAAGGAAGTATCAATAATCTTTTGGTTTCGAGACAGCTCATACCACTTATAACTGCCTTCGTTAAATGCTTTCGTAACCGCTTTCGAAACATTCACAATCGACACACTTGATTGTACACCTTCGGTATGATTCAGTTCCCAATGCAGCCTTTCCATCATATCCATAACAGGATATGACACACACTTTTCAGCCGGTGTAGTCACCATCAACACCATTACATCAGCACTGGTAGAATAATTTGATGTAATAAAGTCGTTATCTTTATTATAACGCGAGTCTGAATGTAGCTCCGGTGCTCCTGCATCGAGCTCACCAATCTTTAGATCTTCTGCGATATATAAACCGAAGGCTAGTGCAAACTGGGCCACAATAATAAAGGTTAGGGCATACTTATGTGTCGCCATTTGAGCGAGCCAACCCCAAAAAGGACTGGGGTTTTTTTCTACATGCTGGACATGGCGAATGCCATATTGAGTCACACCAACATAGGACATCACGATCGGCAGAAGCACCATATTCGTGATGATGATACTTGCAATCCCAACACTGGCGCCGACCGCAAGGTCTTTTATGACATCTACGTTGATAAAAACCAGGGTAAAGAAACCAATACCATCACTAATCAAGGCCAACATTGCGGGTACATAATGGTGGCGAAAGGTTTTCATGGCCGCGGCTAATGAATCATTCCCTAGCCCTACCTCATGTGTAATACCATTTATAAATTGCACACCATGACTGATCGAGGTGGCAAAAATAATAAAAGGAATCAAAACCGAATAGGGGTCTAAGCCATATCCCAAAAGATGCATAATTCCCATTTGCCATGCAACGGCGATGATTGAACAAATAACAGCCGTAAATGTGCTTTTATAACAGCGACAATAAAGGAATAGCAAAATACAAGTAATAATGACGGCCAGGAAAAAGAACAAAACAATCGCACTAAAACCTTCAATTAAGTCACCAATTTTCTTGGCAAAGCCCACAATATGAACATTAACGACCGAACCTTCGCCGGTATATTTTTCTCTAATATTTGTTTCGAGCAAACGCGAAAAGCTCAGATAATCTAGAGACTCACCCGTCTCAGGATTTTTCTCTAATAGAGGGACATAAATTATGCTTGATTTAAAATTGTTGGCAACAAGCCGCCCTAACTCGCCAGACCTTAATATATTTTGTTTTAAATCTTCTAAACTTTTTGCACTACCATCATAGGTTTGCGGGATGACAGTGCCTCCCTGAAAGCCTTCTTCTGTTACCTCTACCCATCTAACATTAGGAGTCCACAATGATTTCAAGCCAGCTCGATCAACACCTGGCAGATAAAAAACCTCATCACTTATTTTTTCAAGTACAGCTAAATATTCTGGCGTAAAAATATCACCTTCCCTTGCCTCCACTGACACCCTGATAAAGTTTGCCAGATTATCTAGGTCTTCTTTATGTTCTATAAAATTTGCCACATAAGGGTGCTCTAGAGGAATCATTCTTTCTAAACTGGCATCTGGCTGCAGCTTTGTTGCCATTACAAGCAAAAACACCGTGATGCTTAGAAATATGGCCAGTGCAACTAAGCGATGGTTAAAAACCCATGCTTCGACTATAGGCTCTGCTAGCTTGACACTGTGACCTTCGTGATCGTTTTTTTGCACAACTCGCTCTCTTTGATAACGACAATAGATATGACTTAGTATTTATAAATTAATAAGCATTCAACTTTTGAATCTTTTCATCACTCACCAACATCAAGTCACCATATTTTAAAATTTCGACGCCATTAAAACCTTCGAAACCTTTTGTTTTTAATCTAGTGAAGCTTTCACCTTGGTCCTTCGATAGAAGCACGACACCTGAGAATCCTGAAATGATGATGTCGCCCTCTGAGGAAATGGCTGAAGACGTCAAACTTGTTTCAACACCCACTTGAATTCTTTTCCAACTTTGACCCGCATCTTGGGTCTTGAACACATGACCTTTCAAACCATAAAGCAAGGCTTCTCCATCATTATGAGTAGGTTGAATACCAAAAAAAGACCCCTGATAAGGCCCATATAATGTTTCCCACTGCCGCCCCTCATCGTAAGAAACAAAGAGTGTGCCTGCTTCTCCGGCGATAATAATGGCTCCACCTTTTAACTGTGCAAACGTATTGAGATGATAACGATCAAAATTCTCAAGTCTTTTGGCAGCTGATTTCCAGGTCTGGCCACCATCTTCCGTTTCCACAAAGAGCCCATACGCGCCAATAGCGAAGCCTTTTTGGTCATCCAAAAAAAGAACATCTAGAAAAGGATTGGCAGGCCCAAGTTCTGCATCAAACTTTGCATTCGAAAGCACAAACTCTGCATCTTCAATAGCAAATCTGATATCTTCCTTTTCATATTCTGCTGCCTGCGCATACTCTTCCTTTAGTTTTTGTACGCTATTTTTTGCGTTTTGCAGTTGTAATTCATTAACCTGCCGGCCATCTAACTGCAATGTCCAACTATGTCCGCGGTCATTACTATGAAGAACACTGCCTCCGTGACCTACAGCCCAGCCTTTGTCTTTGATTGGAAAATGTACCGATGTAAGCAAGGTCGAAATAGGCACTTCTGATTGCTGCCAACTCTCGCCATTATCATCAGAGAACGCAATCACCCCTCTATCACCTACGGCAACAATTCGATCTGAAATCCGCTGCAAAGCCAGAAAAGCTGTTTTTTCTATATGATGAAAATGCTTGGCGGGAATATTTAAGCGATCAGGGAGCTTGAGATCCAAAGCAAAAGCTAAAGTGGAAGTACCAAGCATTAACAACACGCCTAGCCATGCAAAAAAGCCAGCTGATTCTCCACCTTGCTCAACGTTTTTGTACGTCAATAATCTATTGCGAGTTTCAAGGGGCATAGATACTTTTACCATTAATGTGTTTAAGCTTGGAAAACTGAATTCGACTGCTTTAAACTTAGTCGACAAATAGCAATTAGCCCAATAAAACCAAAAGAATCATGCTATGCCATTTATCCAAACTCGCGATGCGAAATCAATTTATGTCCGTGACCTAGGGCCAAAATCAAACCCTTCTGAGCCGCCCATTTTTCTTCTTCATGGTTTTGGTATGCAATCTGCGCACTGGCTTCCTTTTGTTTTACCTTTAGCCACAAGGCATCGTTTTATTATTCCGGACTTACGGGGCTTTGGCCGCTCGCATACTCAGTCACATAATCAGGACTGCGTTATTTCCAACTATGCCGATGACCTTGCTGATATCATTGCGCATTTTGGGTTCGATCGAATAAAGCTCGCAGGTATCTCCATGGGGGCATTTGTCGCGCTTAAATATCAGTCCCAGTATGGTGATCATAATATCGCGCGTTATTTACATATCGACCAAAGCCCACAATGCTTGAATGATAAAGAATGGCGCTGGGGGTTATTTGGAAATCAGCAAGAAAGTCGATTAGCCAAAGCAAGTGCTTTGATGGATGAACTCGCGCCCTATATTCAAGCAAAAACAACTTATTCAGCACTTCCAAAATACCTGAGAGTCGCTTTATGGGAGAATCTGGGAGAGTTCTATGCGAGCGCACTCTCCAAACCAAACCAGAAAACACTTACTCTAAGGCTGTTTAAAGAAGAAAGACTGATCAAACATTTAATGCCTATAGATAACTGGCCGGCTTATATTCGCTGTTTGAAGGCGTATATAGAGCAGGATTATGACATGAAAGAGGTGATCAGAAATTTAAGCGCTCCGATGTCGCTCATGGTAGGTTTAAAATCTGAGATGTATCCCTGCGGAGGACAACTCCGCATCGCTGACTATCATCCTAATTGTGAAATCATCACCCTTAATCAAAGTGGTCACACCCCCCTTATTGATCAACCTATTCGCTTTTTAAAAGAACTCAAACGATTTTCTAAGATGACGTAAACTCAAAGGGCTTGAACAAGTATCCAAGGCTTAATCACCATAGCCCAAACAGTTGCATCAGATTCATACCATGTCATAGCCTGCTCATCTGTTACCTGTGCGACTTGAGCGGATGCTAACCACTGTTCAAAAAGCGCCTTATTGTCAGCAGCAAACTGCTCACCCACCGTCAATAAGTCCAATTCTTTATGGATATTGAGCACTAAGCCTTGAGCGAAAAAAGTTTGTAACTCTCGCCATGGCGCTGTAGCTGTTTCTAAATTCAGTTTCGTTTTAAGAGGAACCATACCGTCTGGTAAAGCTTGATCTGTCATCTTTACACCTAATGATCAAATGAATCTAAGCCAGAAAAACTTCTGGACTTTCAAAGGTCGCGTAGCTTAAGACACCATAATCGGTTGAACAAGGTCTTCTATGTAACTTGCAACAATATCTGCTCGATGCATATCAATTTGTGCGACAAAACGGCTCACAATTCGCTCTGGCTTAGGGAATAGTTTTGCATCACCCACTAATCCGAACTGAATTTGACCCGCATAACTAATAATACTTAAACCTAACCCCAAGTCGCCTGTTTGGGGGACCCAAAACATTTGCTCTTTTATTTTCGCACCACAAATATATCGAGACTCTTTTGAACCTGGCACATTTGATAACACCGCACTGGTTTTATTGCCAAAACTTTCAAGTAATGTTTTTTGCACAGTTTTTGGCATTAATCCAGAGGCATAAAGTATTGCATAAGATAAAGCAGGCTGAAGCGATTCCTTTAAGGCAATCATATCGTGCTTCAGTTTGTAGACCCGTTCTATAGGATTATCAATACCAATAGGCAGAGGCACAAAAACGGTGCCAAAGCAGTTCCCTAAATCATCCGGATTCACGCCCATATCCATTTTGTCGGCCGGACGAATATTAACTGGAAGGGTCACGTGTATTTTCTGTCCTTCAAGCTTTGCACCTGCGGCTAATAATTCTTCTCTTAACGCACCTGCCACACAAGATAGTAATAGGTCATTTACTTTGCAGCCTAATACTTTGGCTATGCCATAGAATTTTTCAAAACTAACCGGCTCAGACCAAGCACAGATTTTTCGAATACCTAAAGGCCCTTTTAACAGCTTTTTCGAATCTGCCGGTAAAGTCGCTAACTGAGCAATCTCAGCCGCAGCTTTGACACCGTCCCCCACAAGTTCTTTTAGCGCCTCCTGATCTTTTAAGATATGAAATCCTTCAGAAGAAATCTTTTTCGCTAAACCGCTATAACGCTCGACACGATTCAATGCATTATCCATGGCTTTTTGGTATCTAGGCCATTCATAATTTATTTCTGCTGCAGAATCATTTAACTCACCTTCATCATGAAATCGGCTTGCACCGCCATGAACGAAGGGAGCCACATTGGCACTAGCATCGGTGATCGAATGAAAAACTGACACTAAGGCTAAGCCATCAGCATAAGAGTGATGAACCCGAAATATTATGGCATTTCCATCATTGTAATTTTCTATAAAAAGTAATTGCCATAAGGGTTTCGAGTAATCAAAAGGAATGCTTACCTGATCACCTAAATACGCTTGTAAGGCTTTCTTATCCGCATCGGCCGGTAGAGCCACACGTTTAACGTGTGAGTCAAT
>JBFJZQ010000168.1:0-7027 GCA_041622015.1 Oleiphilaceae bacterium | reverse complement strand
GCTGACTTATGTTACGCAGACCACACTGTCTGTCGATGATGCAGCGAAAGTGATTGATGCCTTACGCGTCAAATTTCCAAATATTGAAGGGCCAAGAAAAGACGATATTTGTTATGCCACGCAAAACCGTCAGGATGCCGTGAAAAGTCTTGCTGACAGTTCCGACTTAATGTTGGTGGTCGGTTCACCTAATAGTTCTAATTCTAATAGATTGCGCGAGTTGGCCGAACGCATGGGAACGCCTGCTTACTTGATTGATGATTACACGCAAATTCAGCCTGAATGGCTAGATAATGCCAAGTCCGTGTCTGTGACTGCTGGCGCCTCAGCGCCTGAAATTTTGGTACAACAAGTGGTTGAGCGTTTAAAAGAATTAGGTGCAGGAAGTGTGCAAGAAGCAGATGGACGAACCGAAAGTATCGTATTTTCGATGCCAAAAGCTTTAAGAATACCCGTTGAGAATATTTAATCATCAAGACCCAATCAGCGTATTGCTTTCTAGTGAGCCTCCCTTCGATGGAGCTCAGGGAGCGTAGTTTCCGCTCATTGAGTCAGTCGAAATGGGCTTGATGAAACTGAATGTTTTAATGTGAATCTCCCTTCGACGGAGCTCAGGGAGTGAAATTTTGCACCAAAGCACCGTCTTTAAATTGATTCTATTTAATAGAATAAGTTAGTATCAATTTCTGTTAAGAGCTAAAAGCTCTTTTCAAAGAGGAATCAAGGAATGATTGCTCTGCTTGAATTGCTTGGTATGACTTTATAAGTGCTATGTCTTTATAACTATAAAGACAACTATAAAGACAACCACGCTAACTAATAGTTCTCTGCAAAGAGCGTATCAAAGGAACTGATACAAATGATAGTTTCATCTATTCAGCACAATCGATCTATTCAACATAGCGTCATATCAAGTGACCTGTCTTCTGATCAGTCTGGTTTCTCATTACTAGAGTTGCTTATAAGCCTAGCTATCTTTGCTATCGGTATTTTGGGTTTGGTGACCTTACAGAGTGTCAGTATTAAGATGACACATGACATCGCTCTTCAAAACACAGCGCTTGAATTATCAAGTTCTTTGATAGAACAATTAAGAGTGGCTGGAGCGCCGACCGTTCTGCCTGACTGGCAAGAACGTGTGCAAGAAACTCTACCTCATGGTCAAGCACAGCTTATTGATCAGGGTGATCATTATCAGCTTAAGATGCAGTGGCATGAAAGTGAGCTTTCTTCAGACTCTTCCAACCTGCAAGTTTATGACATGACTTTTAAACTCAAACCCTAAAAATTGTAATAGAAGAGGCAAGCGGTGAAAGGATTTACCAAGCAGCCAAATGAGATCAAGCGCAAAACTTTGTCAGGATTTAGTTTGATAGAGCTAATGATCGCGATGAGTTTATCGCTAGTTTTAATGCTTGGCGTGTATAAAGTATTTGATTTTCAGAAGCAGGCATTTGAGTTAATCAGCGCTTTAAACGAAAGAGAAGATAATGCGCAGTTGGCCATGAAAATACTCTCTGATGGCATTCGGATGGCAGATTACTGGGGTGGCGTTGACGCTCAGCAAGTGCAAGTGCTTCAAACTGTTTTAAGCGCATCGCCTGGCGCTTGTGATTCAAGTTGGGTATTTGATCTTGATGACGGTGTTTTCGGAATAGAGGGAGATTCTTTTATTCAAAATCTTCAAGGCCTGCCTCTGGATTGCTTAAAAAATAAAGATTACCTGGAAAGTTCCGACCTGTTAGTTCTGCGCTTCGGCGATAGCCGCGAGTATTTTTATGACAGTGAAATAGATAATAAACAGTATCAAAAACATTATTTTCTGCGTGCTCAGTCAGGTAGCGCTGCTAATATATTTCAGGGAAAGCAGTCCATTTTGGCAGTGCAAGCCATCCCAGATGACGGGTTTCAATACAACATGCTATTTCATAGTAGTTTATATTTTCTTAGACCCTGCCAGGCAAACGCAATAGCTTGTATCGAGGGTGATTCTGTTTTAACCCGGCTCATACTTAAAGGCGACCGCTATATCCAAGAGGCGCTTGTTGAAGGTATTGAGCAACTGCAATTTGAATATGGCGTTGATGATAATCAGGATAAAACGATTGACCACTATGTCCCGGCGAACAAAATATCAAACTGGAAACAGGTATTAAGTGTCAGGTTTTTTATGTTAGTTCGGAGTCATTTTCAAGATAAAACCATCGATGAAAAAGACAAGGTATATGTGATGAACAGCTCAGAATCAACGGCTGAAAATACTTACAAGGTTCCGGAAAGTCATAGGTATTACCCTAGAAAGCTATACCAAGCAGAAGTATCTGTGCGAAATAGGCTAATTAACTAAGTTAGCTGTGAACCATCAACAGCCTAGCTTGGTCTGTTCAAACTTTCTGATCAATAAGATTGATTTCTAAAACACTATTTTCAAGGAGGAAAATAGCAATGTGTTTGTTAACTTGTTCAATAGACTCCCGCTGTTATAAGCGAGAGAAGGGCTTTGTGCTTGTTATGGTGATGTTACTTATGACGATATTAAGCTTGTCGGCATTTGTGGCGATAGAACAAAGCCAGTTAAGCTATAAGACGAATAATGGGCGAGTAGCACAAACCAGGGCTAGGCAAAATTCAGACAGTGCGCGTCTTAATTCACTCAATCAGCTTGAAACTCTGCTTAAAAATACTAGCGTGAATCTTGAGCAAAATGCCGCCACAAAATCATTAGGTAAACTAAAAACTTCCGGCTTCTCATTACTAGCAAGTCAGAATCTCAACCATGGTAAGGCCGAGGTTTACTATAAAGCTCTGCCCATTCAAGTGCTTAAAAATGGCGCATCTATGTCACAGGCTATGGCTTATTCGGGATTGGGCGCAGGTTTAGGGAGTCACGGAACATTCTCAACTCACTATGAGCTAAGGGCCAAAGGTATCTCCAGTGTTAAAGGACAGGATGTCGTTTTCTGGACAGCTTCAGATTATCGCTTTATTCCATAGAAAATTTGCGATCAAGCACTGTTTTTAAAGAGTAAGAAGCTAACTATAAGACAAGGAGGTCTTATCAGTATGGACTGTTTAACCCGTTGGAAATGTTTAATTCTTAGGAGTGTATGCTCTAGTCGGAAAGTAAAGCCTGTCATGTCTTTATTTTCTTTCACTGTGACCACTAATCGCGATATTCGACCTTTGTATTGTATTTTGCTGGTGTTGTTTAGTCTTTCAGGATTTGTTTTAGAGGTCGAGGCGGCGCTTAAGCATGATGACTTTGATGTACGCCAGTATTTTTCTCAGCCATTTTCTAGTGAAGATAGTAGTCAGAGAATTCTTCTACTTAAGATTGATCAATCCAAGGGTATGCTTGAGAGAGCGTATTCTTCAAAATACTTTGACCCAATGAGTAAAGATGGAAGCATCGGTTACTTTAATCCGCACAGTCAGTATCACTATAGTGATACAGGCCAGTATTTCGAAGAAGATGAAAGCTTAAAGAAGGGGCAAAAAGATGCTTGGGACGGTCAGTTTTTAAATTGGCTACTGATGCGCCAAATCGATATGGCACGTTATCATTTGATGGGAGTACAGACCAAAAATTCCTCAGAGAATAAGCTTACAGATACGCTAATCGAGCTAGAATCAGCGAATCATACTCTTAAGCTCTATGATGCAAAAAGTCTGTTGTATTCACCCATTCCAAATTATATTCCTATTAAAATTGAAAATGCTGAGCTGAGCTACCAAGACAAAACGATCCAGTTACGGTTAAAAAACCCCCATTCTAAAAAAGGCCTGTTAGACCTAATCACCGATCAAGTAGTCCTGTATTTTTATGCGGATAAAACTCCAAACATTAAGGGATTAGAACAACCGGCTTTTATATTTGGCGATGCCACAACACTGAGCTCTTACTTAGATGAATGGTCTGCTAATGAGTCATCTTATAACCCGTTCACAAGCTTTATTCAAAGTGAAGAGCAGGCTTTAAAGTCTTTTCAGCAAGCGCTTGCTGAGCTCAAATGGCTAACACTGAATAACAATGCATCCGGTGATGAGGTGCTATGTCAACGCTATGCCCATATTGCAATATCATCCAGCCCAGATAAGTATTCATTTTTGAATGAGCCAAGCTTAGAAGTTGATTGCCAGAAAGAAATAAAAGGGACTCAGGCATTTAATCACTATAGCTTGCTCACTTCCGATGATTCACCAGCCCAAGCTCAAACTAAGGCCCAGGCAGTCTTCAATTATCATAATTTTGACGCCTTGATAAGCTCTGTTTTCAAGGCATTCTATATTGAAACCAGGCAATATGGCGCTCGACTGTCAGGGGCAGATATGAGTTATTTTCCTGATAATACAGGTGTGATTTATCAATCTACGTATCACTATTCTCTAAAAGATGACAATAACGAACTTCATTGGTTAGGTGATTTAAAAGCGACCTTAACTGACGAACAGGGGCGTCTACGCAGTGATAATGGTGATGGAAAACTGGGTGATCTAAAGGAAGATCCCATCATATCTTCATGCTTTGATGAACAAGCAAACATTCTAAGAGTTCGGTTCCTAACGGCTAGCAGTGTGCAAAACACATGCAGTATGCTTAATTACCCCTACCTTGAAGAAGATATTGGCTATCTTTGGCAAGCATCTTCAGTACTGAATAAACTCAACGATGAAAATATAAACAGTCAACGAGCTCCCTTTAAGAGTCATGATTCAAGGCGTTTTATACGCAGTCATATCGGAAACACAGAATATGATTTTGTGGCTGGTGAGGAAAATTCGAATGCATTTCAAGTGAAACCAGAATGGTTAAATCTTGGTTCCCAAAAAGAATCTGAAAAGCTTATTAAGTATATTCGTGGTCTTGATCAGCAGGGACTTAGGTCTCGTCAGACTAACAAGAAGGCTTATTTGTTAGGCGATACGGTAAATCAAACGCCTCTTGCCGTAGGGAAACCTTCATCCAATTACCATCTTCTTTATGGCGATCAAAGTTATCTGAGCTTCTTAGAACAATACCATAATCGGCGTTCTAGAGTTTTTATGAGTACCAATAATGGTGTCTTGCATAGCTTTAATGCCGGTATGTTTGATGGCAAAACCAAGACATTGAAAAAGGCCCCTGAACATGCCGCCAAGTGGAGTTTAGGCCAAGAGATATGGGCCTTCGTGCCTTTTACTGCCTTACCTTATTTAAGCGAAGTGAGCGATCCTGCTTATGGGCTATCACCTCAGCATCATTTGAGTTTGATCAAGCCGACACTGTATGTTTTTGACGCTAAAGTATTTGGCGCAAATGGCCTAAGTGGTCAGCCCGACAGAGTTTTTATTAATCAACACGGACAGCCAGAGAGTTTAAAAACGCATCCGGAAGGTTGGGGGACGCTGCTGGTTGTGGGAGTTGGTTTAGGTAGTTCAGCGTATTTAGTGTTTGATATTACCGATGCCGAACAAGCGCCCAGCTTATTGGCAGAGCTTAAGGTGAAGAATCTGGGCAGTGCCATTAGTTTACCCAGTGCAATGACGCAGAAAAACCAAGAGGGAGAACTAGAATGGAAGCTTGTAATTGGTTCAGGAACAGATCTCGATCCAGTGTCAATAAGCGAATCAAGTGCATCGCGTTCTGCTGGGGTTTATATTTTTGATTTGAAGACAATTCAGTCTGAAACCGCTCAATCAAAAGCAACGTTAATTGATCTAAACGCGCAACAGTCTTATGTCACGGGTATTTCAACCGTTGATTGGAATCTTGATGCCGAGACTGATGCTTTGTATGTCAATACGGCCAGTATCAAAAACGATACCGGTGAGCTATATAGAATTCACGTTCAGAATAAAAATCCACAGCAAACGGTTTTAACGGCAGAACAGCTTCTTGATGCTCAGGCTCCTTTAATTGATAGACCAACCCTTAGCTTAGATGCGCTAAATAATCGTTGGATATATGCATCAACAGGGCGTCGCTTTCAAAGTGACAATCCTTTTACCTCGAACTTTGAAAAGAATAAAATCATAGGTTTAAAAGAGCCTAGAAATGCTCAAGGTGCATTCCTGGTAGATTCAGTTCAGCAGCAAAGTGGAAAGCTTGACGCAGATGCATTCGTCGACGTTTCCAATATTATCGTTGATGCTACAACGGGTAATCTTTCGGGTTCATGGTTTATTCAGCCGAATCTTCAAGAAAAGACGGTTGCAGAATTAGAAGAACACTTGATGCAATTTGAAAACAGTACGTCCTATCTGGATGGCTGGGTGCGCTATCTGGATACGCACGAAACAGCGACTGGGGAAAGTAAGCTCTTTGGCGGTATGTTAACGCAGGCGAGTTATCGTGAAGAGTATCAATATTGTCTGCTTTCAAATCATGCCTTTATCCATCGTTTGCGCTTCACAACGGGGACTTCATGGTATTTGCCGAATAAGTACATCACAGATACGCCGAATTCAGGCGCAGAACTTAAAACCACAAAAACACCTTCTATTGGAACAGACGGCATTCAATCAATTTTATTGCATGAGGAGGATGGGCATATCCATCAACTTCAGACTTCAGAAGATGGCACGACACACACCATCTCAGATTTAATATTTGACGCGATTCAAAGCGCAGAAGTAAGTTGGAGAGAGCTATGAATAATAAAATTATGCGTGAAGTGTTGTTTCGCAGGTATGCTAAGCATTTCAATCATAGACTTTATACACAAAATGTTAGAGGGTTTACCTTAGTCGAGTCAATGTTTGTGTTGCTCATCATGTCTCTGCTTATTGTTATGGTCTTACCAAGCTATCAATTTATTAGTCAAAAGAGCCAGAGAACGGAAGGGCAGGTTTTACTCTTAGAAGTTCAGTCTCACTTGGAACGGTATTATTTTCAACACCAGCACTATCCAAAACATCTATCCGACCTCAGAAGCTACGAAGCCGATCAAATTGATTCCGAACATGCTTATTATCAAGTAACACTAGAAGCTGAAGAGTCTTGCCCACCAGATAGGTGTTATTTACTAATTGCTAAACATACGAATGG
>JBFJZQ010000167.1:0-7046 GCA_041622015.1 Oleiphilaceae bacterium | reverse complement strand
GGGTTTTTCTTCTAACCCAGCTTTAAGACCCTGCCCTGTTTGGCTAGGCGTTTTTGAATATAAAGCGCCGCTTCCTTCATCTCTGCTAGCAAGGATTGCTGCTCTGATTCCGTCAGCATCCTTACCCGTTTTGACGAGGTATCTTGCTTCTGATTGTGTGATTTTTTAGAAGTCATATCCAATTCACCGCTGTCTGATTTATCGCGTTTTTGCCTCAACTCATCAATAATTACCACATCTTTTAGCAGTTTAGTTAAAAAGACCTTATCTGACAACGTGTATATGAAAACAGACAGTGTTTTATAAGGTTTTATCTATCTGTTTATTAATTAGTACAAATGCGTTACATTGTATGCAATATTATTGAAAAGACATTTCATGGCCCCAAAGAAAACAACGACGCTAAACCTTAGGATTGACCCCGCTATTAAAGAAGCCGTTAAGGTGGCTGCTAATCGAGACCATCGCAGCGTAGCTAATATGATTGAGTTACTGATTCGTAAACACTGTGAACAAGAAGGGATTTCTATACCTGAGCAACATTCATTGTTTAGGAATGATGATGAATGAGAAAACCATCAGAGCACTTGTTGAAGCAGGGGCAGTTAAAAAGGTGATGCTTGTTGCTGATGGAGCGACGATACACGTCGATATAGTGACGCAGGGAGGCGCTACAACAGCGACCACGCTTAAAGGAGCAATAAAGACGTGGGTGACTATAGATGCGAGTGCAAAGTGGGTGAAAAGCCTCGGTATTGGGCGTATTCAGTTGGTTGTTGATAAGTGGCTGCCTGGGCAAAGAGGGTTGAGTTTTTGATGCTTACGAAAGGTATGTTGCATGGCTAGAGGTTAATGTGATGACAGTGATAAATAGCGATGGTTGTGAATTAACCTTTGAATGTACAAGGAAGTTGTCTGATTTAACGAGTACGAATGATGAGAGTATTCGCCATTGCAGTTCTTGCGACGAAAATGTTCACTGGTGCGATACCCAAAAAGATATTGACCGTGCAAAGAAGAAAGGCTGGTGCGTGGCTTATAGAGTTGGTTATAAAACCAATGAAAATGATTATGCTGAATCAATAGTCGGTACGCTATCGAAGGCACTATATTAAACAAAAAAATGTAACAAAGCCAAAAATGACTCATTTTGCTGATGAGCCTTGCCCTATTTGTCGATAATCAAACTCAACCCATCAATAGCGTTGAATTTTAAACGCCGGCAATACCAAGCAAATTCAACAACATCTAATCGACGTTGCCCAGTTTCCGTTTTAGCTACAAAGGAATGTGGCTTACCTAATAATTCTCCAGCCTGACGCATGGTTAGGCCTTGACCATGCCTTTGTAAGCGTAGCCACTGGCATAGTTCAATCGAAGCTGGAGAGTAAATAGTCTTCATACGTTCCGATTATCGGCACAAAGAAGCTTGTACCTAAATCAGGAACGAACTAGTATCCTGTACCTTAATCAGGAACAAAGTATTAGGCGATGGAACAAAAAAAGAAACAAAAAGAAACTGGCAATAGTAAACAGATTGATGTGCTGAAAAAGAACTTCCCTCAGTGCTTTGATAAGTACGGAAAATTCATGCCACAAAAGCTCAATGAGATTGTGCAAGCCAGCGATACGGAATTCTCAAAAGAATCTTATAGCCTAAACTGGCTAGGTAAGTCTTACGCTCGCTTATTGGCAAATGAAAATCCATTAACACTATTGAGTGAGGATAAAGCTCACAACCAAAAGCCTGAAAATAAAGACAGTGAGAATTTGCTTATTAAAGGTGACAACCTTGAGGTTTTGAAACACTTAAAAGGGGCGTATTCCGAATCAATAAAAATGATTTACATTGATCCTCCATATAACACCGGTTCAGATGGTTTTGTTTACCAAGACGACCGTAAATTTACTGTAGATGAATTATCCAAGTTGGCAGGGGTAGATAAAGATGAAGCTAAAAGAGTATTGGACTTTACTCAAAGTAAAGCCAACAGCCACAGTGCTTGGCTAACCTTTATGTACCCGCGGCTTTATGTAGCACGTGAATTATTAAAGGATGATGGTGTTATTTTTATTTCGATTGATGACAATGAGTTGTCTCAGTTAAAGCTGTTGTGTGATGAGGTTTTTGGTGAGGCAAACTTCATAGCATCGGTGGCAGTTAAAATGTCACATTTAAGCGGCAATAAAATGGCGCATAGAAAAAAAACAATTCCAAAAATCAAAGAGCATTTGCTTTTTTACTCACGCAATAAGAACTTAATTACTTTGAACGATGTAATGATTAAGTCGACTTGGGAAGACTCTTTGAGTCGCTATACTAAAATTGTTATCAAAGATGAAGATAGTCCAGAAGATTGCTCTAAATGGACAACGCAAACTGTCAGAGAAATGGCGGTTTCACAAGGCGTTGATTTGAAGAATGATGATGAATATACGGCTTTTAAAATCAAAAATGCTGAAAATATAATAAGAACAGCTACCAACGACACGCAAGAATTTAAGGGAAGCCCGGCAGTGAAGGTTTTTAGAAAAGTAATTACCAAGACGGGTATAGCTAAACACTCTTTTAATGGAGAAGAAGTTCTTTGGGCTTCTAAGTATGTAATCGATGGAGCTGTGTATTCTTATATTGGGGACTTATGGGCTGATATAGGAATAAATAATTTACATAATGAAGGAAGTGTGAATTTTAAAAATGGAAAGAAACCGCTGAAACTTATTCAAAGAGTGATCAAATTAGTAACCAGCAACAATGATATTATTTTGGATTTTTTTGCTGGCTCAGGTACAACCGCACATGCGGTTATGTTGGAGAATCAGGTTGGTTGTGGTAATCGTAAGCATGTATCAATACAGCTGCCTGAGTTGATTGATGAAAAGAAAAAAGACAATAAGAGTTTAATTGAATTATGCGCCTCACTGGGCGTAGATAAAAATGTGTTTGAAATTACTAAATATCGCATAGAAAAAGCCGGAGAAGAGGTGCTGTTAAGTGACCCGGCTAGTAAAGGTGATTTAGGCTTCAAAATATTTGAAACTAAGCCAGTGTTTAACGGATATTCGGAAAACATTGAGAAGCTAGAGGGTGTGCAAACAAAGATATTTGATGGTACTGCCTTAAATAATAGTGAACTTGAGCAACTGCTTACTACCTGGAAAGTTTACGATGGAATTCCGTTAACAACGGATCTGAAACCGATAACACTTAGTCAATATACGGCTTACCAGCACGATAAGGTTTTGTACTTAATGGGTAAAGGATTCAGTACAGGTGGCTTAACGGACTTTTTTAAAAAACTCGATAGCACAAAAGGAAAAGACAAGGGCTTTGAAGTTGAGAAGCTTGTTCTGTTTGGTTATAACTTTGAAAGTAAGCACCTTAAAGAAATACAAGATGCTGTCAATCAATATAAAAATCGCAAGCAAAAGTTTGTTAGCGTTATTGTGAGGCACTGAAGTGGCGGGGTTTAATTTTGAGAGAAACTTGCCGCATCAAAATGATGCTATAGCCTCAATTCTGTCGGTATTTAATGGAGCGACTATTAATGTTGAAAAGTCACCAGCCAAGGAAAAGGTGTGCAACCCTAATATTGCTTTAGATGAGCTGGACTTCAGTAGAAATCTTTTAGATATTCAAAAGCTCAACCAGATAAACAAGCCAAATAGTTTACATAAAAATAATCACGTTTTAGATATTTCTATGGAAACGGGTACGGGTAAAACTTATACCTATACGAAAGCTATTTTTGAGTTAAATAAAGAGTTTGGTGTTAATAAGTTCATTGTGGTTGTGCCTACATTGTCGATTAAAGCGGGGACGGTTAGTTTTTTGCGATCCAAGGCAACAAAGGAACACTTTAAGCAGGATTACAGTAAAACATTAAAAGTTCATATTGTTGAGAGCAGTCAGGCTAAAAACAAAAAGTCCTTTATGCCACAAGCAATTGTTGAGTTTGTTGAGGCTCAAAAGAATGAGCAATATATTCATGTATTGGTGATTAATGGTGGGATGGTTAACTCAGATACGTTGCGTAAGAGTTTTGATGGGCAAATTTTTGACGAGCATGATAGTCCGATAAAAGCTATCGCTTCAGTTAGGCCGTTTACAATTGTTGATGAGCCGCATAAATTCAAGTCGGGAAATACAACTTGGAATAATATTCTTCAGTTTGATTCTCAGTATATTCTTCGTTTTGGGGCAACCTTTGATAATAAATACGAAAACCTGATTCATGAGCTATCAGCCGTCGATGCGTTTAATAAGGACTTAGTTAAGGGTGTTGTTACTTATGTTGAGCAGTTTGCAGATGGAAATGATACGTTTATTAAACTACTAAGGTTATTCCGTGATGAGTCAAAAGAAGGCGGTGGTTCAGCAAAGGTTTTAGAAGCAGTATTTGAGCTAAATGACGGAGTATCTAAGAAGACCTTTAGGTTAATTAAGGACGCTAGTCTTGAGCCGATTCATGAGGCTATGGGTGGTATTAATATCATTGCCCATAATCAAAGCACTGTGATTCTTTCCAATGGATTGGAAATGAAAAAGGGTGACAAAATCAACCCCTTTTCTTACTCGGCGACGTTGCAAGATAAAATGATTGAGCAGGCGGTTACAAGGCATTTCGAGCTAGAACGAAATTTGCTAACTCGTGATGTGAGAATTAAGCCATTAACTTTGTTTTTTATTGAAGATATTGAAGGTTATCGTGGCAAGCATCAAATAGGGGGGGAGTTAAGGCGTAAGTTTGAGAGGTTAATTAAATCTCAAATGAAAAAACTCTTAAACACCGAAACGAATGATTTTTACAAATCGTATCTCGAAAAATCACTTGCTGATTTATCGCTTTGTCATGGTGGGTATTTTTCCAAAGACAATACTGCGTCCGACGATAAAATTGAGAAAGAGGTTTCTGAAATCCTTCATGATAAGGAGTCGCTATTAAGTTTGGATAATACGCGACGGTTCATTTTCTCAAAATGGACGCTACGTGAAGGCTGGGACAACCCTAATGTATTTCAAATTTGTAAGCTACGCTCAAGCGGTTCGCAAACATCTAAGTTACAAGAGGTAGGGCGTGGGTTACGCTTGCCAGTTAATGAGTACATGAGTCGAGTGAAAGATGAGAAATTTGATTTGCATTATTACGTTGATTTCACAGAAAAAGATTTTGCCCAGCAGCTAGTTAATGATATTAACCAAGGTCATATTGAAGTTTTTAAAGATGAAGGTAAATTGACGGATGAATTGCTGGAAGCAATTAAACAGTGCTACTCAGACTATAGTGAAGAAGACATACTTCTCATGCTGGATGAATCAAAAGCAATAAATAGAAAGAATGAATTCAAGGAAGGCGGCTTTGCAATTTTAAAAAGCAAGTTTCCTTTAGTTTTTGAAACGCCTAAAATAAAAAATGGAAAGATAAAAAGTGGTGAGGCTGTTAATAAAACGACAACCCTTAGGAAGGGTAAATATAACGAGCTTAAAGCTTTATGGGAGGCGATAAATCAACGAGTGATTCTTGAATATAAAGTTGATGAGGCACGTTTTAAGACGTTGTTACGCGACTATTTGTTAAGAGAGAAAGATGCTTTCTTGCCGCAAGGGACTGTCACTACACAGTCAATAGTTTCATTTAATAATGATGTGGCCTTTGCGCGAGAAGCGGATAGTGTCATAAATACATTTATGCCGCTCGTTACGATGGGCTATAGCGACTTTCTTGAGGCGCTGTCTATTAATATCGGCATTAACATTAAAACTATTCATGAGGTATTTGTAGGTATTCAGAGTGAGCTGAATATCAACGATTATTTGAGTAATCAAACGATACGAGCAATTAAAAGCGGCTTTAATAAGTTTCTTTTGGACTCCGCCATTTCAAATTATTCAATTGGGTACAAAAAGGTGTCTAATAACATCCATCCAACGGTTTTCACGGACAAGACCGGTGCTGTGTTATCAGATATACCAGCAGAAAATGTTGGCCGACATGGTAGCTTAGATAAATCACCTGTTGATGAGTATTTATTTGAACAAGTGTTTTATGACTCACCGTTAGAAGAAAAGAATATTGTGGGTGAAATAGCGGAGGTAACCGTGTTTACTAAAATACCTAAAAACTCTATTCGAATCCCAGTGGCTGGCGGTGGTACATATTCACCAGACTTTGCGTATTGTGTTGAGTATGAAGAAGGACATAAATCTTTAAACTTGATTGTTGAAACTAAAGATAAAGATAAGCGCGACCTATTTAAAGAAGAAGAGCAGAAAATTAAACATGCTGAAAAGTTTATTGAGTGCCTTGGTGCTAATGTTTCAATAAAGTTTGAGACGCAATTTTCCAATAATAAGATGACGAAGATAATAAAAGACGCTATAGGGATTTAGGTGGGTGCTGCTCGACCGTTCTAAGATAGATATTCCAAAGCCTAAAAGCTCCGCGCTACTCTTAGGGGTGTTTTTAAGTGACTGATATTAAAAGAGCTTTATGCTTTATGAAAGTTACACTGGTGTCACACTGGTAAATTCAAGACATAAAAAAAGACCTAGTTTTTACGCTAAGTCTTTGATTTTGTTGGTGGGCCTTGAAGGACTTGAACCTTCGACCAATGGATTATGAATCCACTTTTCTTGTTGCCAGTTACTTTCTATCAAAGTTGACGCGAGCCAACCTGACTAACGAATGAGTTCACCCCTAGGTAAATAGCACGAGTATCAAGGTGGCATTCCATATTAAGCACATGAACAGCCAAACCAGCTATCTAAGACGGGTGAGGGTGGTGGCGTATTACTTTAGTTAATCGTTAGTAGGAGAAAGATAAATACGCTTTCAAAGTGTAGCTCAGATGTAGCTCAGGACATAAATAAGACTAGCCAAAAATATGTAAGTAATTGATTTTAATGGAGCCAATGAGCGGATTCGAACCGCTGACCTACTCATTACGAATGAGCCGCTCTACCAACTGAGCTACATCGGCTGTACTAAAACATACCTTTCAATGCTCAAACCGTAAAATGGCGTATAGCAAAGGCGTGGAAGTAT
>JBFJZQ010000166.1:0-7073 GCA_041622015.1 Oleiphilaceae bacterium | reverse complement strand
GTATCTGGGCATTGAGTCTGTCGAAATGCCTTATATAAAATTCAAAGAAAATGAATTTAAAATACAAAACTACCGTTTAAATAAAAGCTACTTCAACCAAGATGTGCTATTACTTAACATAGAATTATTCGTTACAAATTTGTTCGAGAGGCCAGCATTTTGACACAAAATTATGATGATCTAAGTTTACTCTCTGTGCGTTCAGCCTTCGACCATTTGCAAACGACAATTAGTCGCGCACTGCAAAGGATTGAAAGACAAAGCCAGTTGAGTCATAACGGAGTCTTTTCTGCCATTAAAGAACGTCGAAAATTGGCTAAAGTATTGCGTTTAGACCAGCGTTTAATTCATCTTTATAAAGAGCTTTCGAGTCGAGCGAATCTCAAAGTAGCTGAAAATGATAGTTTGATTCATTGTGAAATTACCTCATCCATTGTCGTGCATGAAGGGGGGGAGCAAACCATTCAGTTCAAGTTGAATGGCAATACTTATACTCTGCAATTTGCCGATAGGGCGGGAGCCTGTATCGCCTATTATGGTGAAACCTTTAAGAGCTCTAACCTGTCTTTACGTTCAGCTGGCCAAGAAGTGTTAACCTTACATCTGGATTTAAAAGGTGATTCTGAAATTATCACCGAACAGCAAATCACCGCCTTTGTTCCTGGTAAATGGATTTACGACATCATTCATGCCTATGAAACCTTGGTCACAGCAGAAAATCTGAAGTCGATCGGATATGCCTATAGCGATGAGAAACTTGAAGTGTTAAAGCAGAAGTTTGGTCTCTGAGACACAAGCTTTAGTGTATTAAAAGTGTCGTCCAGGATTTGATCATCTCCTCTGATATTTTTCATATCAACCTGTCGGTCAGCTTAGCATCGCTATCCTACACCTAAAAAATGAGTGATGAGGTTGACGGGGATGGGTTTGAGTTTTGTCATGGCAGTAATCGTAAATGGATGAGAGCGATATTTTGCTATACGCTCATTGAGTAGAGCCGAAATACCTGTATTGAGCCCCGTCGAAATACCTTAGATGAAGCGCAGCGTTTCATTTGGAAGACCCTTCGACGGAGCTCAGGGAGCGGTAATTATCCCAATAAACTAATCTCGGATAAGGCGTCCTGGCAAATCGCTTTATTCCTGCCTTGGGATTTTGCAAGGTACAAACATTTATCCGCACGACCAATCAGTTTTTCAGCGGTGTCAGAGGCCGTTCTGCACGAAACACCCATGGATAGCGTTAGCCGACCCAGTTGTTCATCGTTGGAACTATCATATAGCTTTTGTTTTGATAAATATGAACGAATGTTATTTGCCACGCATAGGGCATTTTCGAGCGGGGTGTCGGGAAGAATAATCACGAACTCTTCACCACCAAAACGAGCCAAATAATCTTGGCCACGAATATTTTTGCTAATTAAAGAAGCGACAAACTTAAGCACCTTATCGCCAGTTAAGTGGCCGTAGGTATCGTTCAGGCGTTTGAAGTGATCAATGTCGATCATGATGATCGACAGCTTTTTCGTTTTGTCGGACAGCGATTCAGACAGTTTTTGGTTAAAAGCGCGTCGGTTGTTAATTCCCGTTAAGGCATCGGTATTGGCATCGATAGCCACCCGCTTTAGACGCTTATCCAGGTCTTCAACTTCTTGTGACATTTCTTTGATCTTAGCGCGGAAGGCTTCGTTCTCTTTGTTGCGAACGTGAGCTTCAGAAACGAGCTTCGCGATTAAGGACTCCAAGTCGGAAAGCTGCGCAATACTCGTAACTTGGTGGGTGAGCTTTTCAAGAGACTGACTATATCCATTTAGACCTTGGTCCTCTCTTTGAATTTGAGCAAGCAAATTATCTATCACACTTTTTACGCTGGCATTTAATTGATGAATAGAAAGTTGCGGGCGTTTAGCGATAAAAATTTCATAAAGGTTGTCATTCACGGTTTGGGTAAATTCCCGACCTTCGGCTTTAAGCGCATCGATCTTCTTCACGAGTGCAGGGTTTTTCCCTGTAGTGTATTCATACCAAACAGAATAATTTTCTGGGGTAGTGGGAATTTTTAAAAGCGCCATCGCGGGTAAGACCATTTTCAGGTATTTGATCGCTTGTGCGTAGTCGTCGTAATGAATGGCTGAATCCATGCTTTTACCTTGTATGAAAATTAATAAGAAGCCTGACGTTGCGACTACGGTCTCAGGTGCCAGAATTATAACGTGTTTAAAAATCTCAAATGTGCGTTAGGTCACATATAAAATTGGCTTAGAGGGAGGTGGGTTTCGAAACGGTCTGTCAAATAAAACGTTAATTGTTTGTGATTTCTGCGACAATAAATTGTCGTTTACCCTTAAAGTGAACATGTCATGCATGATCTGCTTTCTTTTCACAATCTTTAACAATTGAGTTATGTATTTTAATAACTAAACGGTATAAAAAGTCGCCTTATGTAACTTAATGTTAACAAGATGTAACATTATATAGATGATTTAAAGAGGAGACTGACGTGATTGAGAACGGTGATTTAATCTTAAATTACCTTGATCGATTAGGAATAGAGTTTGTATTTGGGGTTCCCGGTGGCAGCATCGAACCCTTATATAACGCTTTAGCGAGAAGTGAGCGGAAAGGAGGCCCCAAGGCAATTATAGCTCGGCATGAAACCGGCGCTGCATTTATGGCAGAAGGTTATGCGAGAGAAACCGGCAAAATCGGTGTTTGCTGTGCGACAGCAGGCCCGGGGGCAACTAACTTATTAACAGGTGTTGCATCCGCTTATGCGGACGGTATTCCAATGTTAGTTATTTCTGCGCAAACCGCTATTGAAAAATTTGGTATGGGCTCGTTGCAAGAAACCTCTTGTACGGGGATCAATACGCTCGAAATGTTTGAGCACTGCACAAGGTTTAATACCTTGGTATCACATTCAGCTCAGTTGGAATCTAAATTATTACAGGCGATTAGTTACGCCACGAGTAATCGACCAGGCCCTGTACATCTCAGTATTCCTCTCGATGTGATGCGCGCCAAAGTTGAGCCCCATAGAATTAATGGCACCATGCGAGCATTCATTAATCATGAGGTGGTACCAAGCCAAGAAGCGTTGCATCTAGTGATGAAAGAGTTGGCTATACATCAAAAAGTTACTGTAGTGATTGGAGAAGGTGCAGCGGGTGCCATTAATGAGATTTTAGGCTTAATTGAATCACGTGGCTGGTTGTTTGTGACGACGCCCAGAGCTAAGGGCTTAGTCAATACCTTTCATCCGCAATACCGCGGGGTGTTTGGATTTGCCGGTCATCAAAGTGCGCACGATGCACTGCAACCTGAAGTTGCTGATCGCGTTGTCGTCGTAGGGACGGCCTTGGATGAGGTTTCGACCAGCGGTTGGGATACCAGTGCCATTATGTCTAACCGTTTGATCCATTTATCAGGAAACTCTGAACACCTTAGTCGTTCATTTATGGCAAGAATTTGTGTTCTTGGTTCTATCAAACTGATGCTCAGACCTTTTGCTAATCTAATCAAGAATAATCCAAATAGAAAGCCCAACTTGATCAGTCGAGATGATGCCGGCTTGCCGAATAATATCTTTCTCGAAAAACGAGAAAAGTGCGCAGTACCTCGTGGCGCGGTTAAGCCACAAACCTTAATGAGTCGAATGAGTCAAATTTGCCCGGCAAATACCCGTGTGTTGTTAGATAGCGGAAATAGTTTCTTATGGGGTATACACTATTGGAATTGTCGTCGACCTTTCGATAACTCCTACGATAAAAACTTATTTCATATCGGAATCGGTTTTGCGTCTATGGGCTGGGCAATTGGAGCCTCTGTCGGGATGGCAGCAGGCGCAAAGGGTGAGCCCGTAGTGTGTGTGACTGGTGATGGTAGCGTATTAATGAGTGGACAAGAGATCACGACAGCGCTGCAAGAAAACTTGAACCTGCTTTTCGTGATTTTAAATGACTCTTCTTTAGGCATGGTGAAGCACGGGCAGAAAATTGGTGGGGCAGAGCGCATAGGAAATGCACTTCCAAAGATCAATTTTGCCAAAATGGGCGAAGCGATGGGCATAGAGGCTTATCGCATCGAGAGCATGGTAGATTTTGAGAAGATCAATGTGCCTGAAATAATGAGCCGTCCTGGCCCTTGTATTTTAGATGTCATCATATCTAAAACCGAAGTGCCACCGATGGGGGCAAGGATGAAGATACTGACAGGAGCCGCTTAATGACTAGCAAAAATGTCTATCACACGAGTATTTGGGAAGAAGAAGCCGAAGCCGATAACCCTTTTGCGACGAAGGCGGCTTACTGTCATGGCTATGATGTCTATGGGGATTTACTAGGTAAGGCGAGCTGGGTTCAATACCTCTTTATGATGTTTAAAGGGCACAAGCCTTCCGCTTTTCAGGCTAGCTTATTGGAAAACTTAGCTGTTGCTTTTGCTAACTGTGGTCCTCGTGACCACAGTGTTCGTGCTGCAATGAATGGTGGCGTTGGCGGCAGTGTTGCAGCGGGTTCACTCATGGCTGCTCTTGCTGTTGGTGCGGGGCAATATGGTGGCGCACATGAGGTATATCATTGCGTGAGTTTATGGAATATTTGTGGCCAAGATGTCGAGTCTTGGGCTCGCTCTGTGACTGATATGCAAGAAAACCATCAAGAAGATATTTGGTTAGCGATGGAGCATGCCCCAGGCTTTGACCCAAATGGCGTGTCTTGCCCTGGTATTGTCTTGGATACTTTAAACATTCTGGCAGAGTCTTCAGAAGCTGCCTCGCTTAAATGGTTAAAGGAAAATTGCAAAGTCCTAGAGGAAACGTTTAAGTGCCCACTAGCATTAACAGGGGTGGCAGGTGCGGCTTTTCATGACCTGGGCTTTACAGCCCAAGAAGCAGAGATGCTTTTTCTTATTTTCAGATTACCCGGGGCTGCAGTACATGCTCTAGAACAACAAAAATTGGGTTGGAAAAAATTTCCTTTTGTTGGTGATATGATTCATCTTGAAAATGATCCAGGTTTTATGGGGATGCCTCAAATTAAGGGGGTGAATTTATGAAAATCGATGAATTACTGAGCAGAGAAAGTTTATTAAAAACTAAAATGGGTAAAGCATTTTTATGCGATCGGGTTGTCTTTAGAGGGAAAGACTTACATAACGAGCTGGGTGAGCTAGATTGGTTTAGCTTATATTTTTTTAGTATCACTGGTCGCATATTGAATGCTAACGAATTGAAATTGATGAATTATTTCTGGGTCAGTACAAGTTACCCTGACCCGAGTATTTGGCCGAACCATATATGTGCTCTGGCAGGTTCAGCGAGAAGTACGCCTTCTTTATCACTTATGGCCGGTATGTCAGTTTCGGAGGCATCTATCTATGGACGACGACCAGAAAGGAAGGCTATCGACTTTTTCTATCGTGCAGGTAAAGCGCTTGAAAGTGGTTCTACTATAGAAATGTATGTGGATGAGCAGCTTGCTCTGAAAAAAATAATTTATGGCTATGGTCGTCCCTTGGCGAGAATTGATGAACGGGTCCCGCATACTTTAAAGCTTGTTGAAGAATTAGGTTTAAGTAAGGGGAAGCACTTGACGATAGCCTTAGATGTTTATCGTTATTTGAAAGCTACAAAAGGTTTATCAATGAATATTGCTGCGATTGATGCAGCCTTGGCGGCTGATGTTGGTTTGACCCCAGAAGAGTATCAGTTGTTTATGAGCCCTTGCTTTATAGCAGGAATGGTACCCTGTTATCTGGATGCGAAAGAGAAGCCTGAGGGTGGTTTTTTTCCAATAAAGTGCTCAAGCATTATTGGTGAGACAAAGGTTAGAAGAAGTTGGTAATTAATTTTTAGAATAATATCTCATCAAGTTTAAAAATAAAGTCGTGATGGTGATTGGCTCAAGTTCGGGTTTAGCAAAGGCAACAGCTGTTGCCTTTGCTAAAGATGGCGCGGATGTGGTTCTCTCCATAGGCATTTTCATGGTATACCGCACAAGCAATGGTTGTTAATGGTGGTTTATTCGGTACAGTAAAAATAATAAATAGATAATTGGTAGCTTAGAGAGCTACTCCCAATTATCACCCAATTATCTAATTATGTTAAAAACTGTAGGCTAATTCCCCGTGTATGCTTCTGCCAGCCATCGGGAAGTCACTAGCGACTGTACCTAAAGCACTTGCTTCAAATATATCTCTGTCAAAAAAGTTACGAACCGATAAAGATATATCCAGATCTTTGATGACATCAAATTGTCTAATGGTTAAGTCGACTGAAGTATAGTGGTCAACGTTTTCCCTTGTATCGTTTTGGACTCGCTGCTGTTTTCCTACCCAATTCAGTTGAGGTGAAATCATCCACTTATTATTATTCCATTCAGCTCTAAGAAATACTTGGTGGTTAGGGCTTTCTCCAATGGCTTCATTAGAAGTGTCATCAGTTGCTTTCTGATAGGCATAATTCCCAGAAATATTAAGTTGTTTGTTAACAGAATAATCAAAATCAAATTCACCGCCTTTACCTGTACGGTCTCCAATATTTTGAGCAACTTGCCCGGGGCCACCAGGAAAAAAGAGAATATAGTCGTTAATCTCATAGTAGAAAATATTGGCAGAATATCTGAAGTCAGAATTCACTTGATGCGCAAATGCTAATTCGTAAGTATCGATTGTTTCTGGGTCTAAATCAGGATTACCAAATGCAATGGGGTTACCGGTGGCAAAAAGTTCGGCAATACCTGGCGCTCTAAATGCGCGACCATAAAGTAGTTTGGTCGTTATTGAATCAGTGGTTGCCCAGACTAACGCTAATCTTGGGTTGGTTGTATCACCAAAGTCAGAATAATGATCGTAGCGAACACCTGAAGTTAAAGCCCAATTGTCTGCAAATTGCCATTCATCTTGAAGGAAAAAATAGTAACTTTTACGATCTTCTTCAGGAAGGAATACTTCATCTGTGTCACTTACATCGACTAAGCTGCCTTTAGGTGCGAAAGGAGGGGCAGGGAGTAAGGCTAAATCAATATTAAAGTTCTTCTTTTCCGTGGTTTCGAAAATATCACCCCAAAAACCACC
>JBFJZQ010000165.1:0-7104 GCA_041622015.1 Oleiphilaceae bacterium | reverse complement strand
TACTGCTATACCCTCAATGGCCCTGAACCGATGGAATGTTTAGAGTCGACTTTAGATTATGAGCTCTACGTAGAGCGTCAGATAGCGCCCGTGGTAGACGGTATCGTGATGTTCCTAGGCACTTCTTATGCTGAAATTGTGAGTAGTCAGATGAATTTGATCTAATAATTTTCTGACCATCACATTTATCTATTAAAAGCATAGGTTTAAGGGGAAGTTTAGACGCTAATGGTTTCTCCAACTTTGAGTATTAAGGCATTTGCCTCGCCGTAGCCCTGATCAATCGCTGCCTGACGAAAACGGACAGGCGGTTCAAAGGGATCTTCTGGCGTGAGCATAATCGCGCCCCAATGCATGCCGATAGTTTTCTTAGCCTTAAGTGCCAGGGCCATTTCCACGGCATCCTCCGGTGAGGCATGCACAGAGCGCATGAAGTTACGCGGCTCGTAGGCACCAATACCAATTAAGGCAATATCGAAGGGCCCGACGCGTTTGCCAACTTCTTTAAAGACGTCGCCCTTTGCGGTATCGCCTGAAAACCAAATATTTTTGTCTTGGCTACGAAAAGCAAAACTTGCCCAAAGTGTTTTATTACTATCAAACAAACCTCGGCCTGAAAAATGCACGGCGGGTAGCGTGGTTATCGTCAATTCATCCGCATGGGTCTCTTGCCACCAGTCTTGTTCGATTACCTTTTTATAGCCACGCTGGGTAAAAAACCTTTTTAAACCAAGCGGCACGATCACCAAGGTTTCCTCTTTGTATGGGTAGGCGCGCAGCGCCTTATCATCCAAGTGATCGTAATGGTTATGACTCACGGCCATGACATCGGCTTTCGGTAGAGACTTGGCATCAAAAGCGGCTGCTGCATAACGTTTTGGCCCTATATCTTTTGGCCCAGCGATCTCACTCACAAAGGGATCGGTAATAATGACTTTGTTACCTAAACGAATAATAAACGCAGCATGACCAACCCAGGTAATGCAAGGGGTGGGTGTTGTTTGGTATTGAGTTAAAACGTCCTCTGCTGGCAGTACATGTCCTGCTGGAATCTTGGGCATTCTGTCTGAAAAAGGAAAGCTTAGAAAAAAACGTAAACCTTCCCAAGTGCTACTGGTTCGTTTAGGGCTGCCCGGCGGATTTCTAAACCCACCTTCTGGCTTATGATGATCTGGGCGTGGTTGAGGCGACATAATTTTTCCGATCTACGAGGTGGATTGTGTAGCTTGAAATGATTGAATTAGCTGCAGCATATGAGTGTTTCCAACCGCGTTACTGTTGCTTTGCAGATCTGTCGTAAAGATAACACCTTGATGGTTCATATAGCTTGATTCTGCTCGATTTAGGTCTAAATCCTGGCCTTTAAAGTTACACACGGTTGCGCCCATTTCTTTATAAATACAGGCTGTGGCGGCAAAATCCCAAAAACACCCGCCGCCCAGTTCTGGCTTAGGGAGTTTAAAATAACAGGCGGGTGGATTCTCCAAAACCCAGCAGGCGTTCATGACAGCCCCTCCATGATGGATTTCGCTAAGCTCGCGATAACCTTGTTGAGTCGCCCATTCTTGCAAGGTGTTTCGAATTTCACTAAAGGCTGTTTGTTCCAGCAGACTTCGATCGCAGGGTAGGGTTAAGCTAGTACTTTTAGTTGGCTGGTTGAGTGCCCATGCTGTGTTATTCCGAAAAGCGCCTTGGTCTTTTATGGCTGAATATAATGTGGCGTTTACCGGATCATACACCACACCAATACAAGGTGTTCCGTCTTTCGCAACCAAGGCGATCGACACCGCATAGCCGGGTTTAGATTCTGTAAACGCCAGCGTGCCATCCATGGGGTCTATGCACCAAAAATAGTCTTTGCTTAAGCGCTGTTTATCATCCTCTTGCTCTTCGCTGAGTACTGCCAGATCATATTTTTCAAGACTGTTTTTTAACTGCTCAAGGATAAAAGCTTCACACCGGTAATCAACTTCGGTGACGACCTGAGAAGCTAGGGTGTTTCCCCCTTCCTTTAGTAATCTTGTGAATGGCTTATTGCGATAGGAATTAATTAGCTGTCCGGCTTGTTGCGCGGCTTCTTCAGCGATGCGGCAAAGTGATTTCAAATCAGCTTCTTCTAGTTTCATTTTACTTAACCTTCACGCTTTATTTGGTTTATGACTTGCTTTGCCATACGTTCACTATAGGAGTGAATTTTCCAATGACCAGGACTCCAGCCTTTTAAAAAACGATGAAAGTCTGTCCAAGCGACTGGGAAGAGCGGTCGCCAAGCCGCTTCAACTTTTTGCGGGTCTAGCTGGTTTTGTTTTTGCATCAAGGCCTGCTTAAACGCTTGAAAATAACAATCCAAGAGTTGGCTTTCATAGTGCTCGCAAGCTTCATCATTTAGGCAGCTGCCAATAAAATAGGCAAGGTCTTTCATTCCGCAGCCCGCGCCCACATATTGAAAATCTACCGCCGCGACTTGTTTGCCATCCGCTGAAAAACAAAAGTTAGCGAGTTTCGCATCGCCATGCACGAGTGTTTGATAGGGGCAGTCTTGCAGTAAGAGGTCTATTTTTTCTGCGGCTAATTTTAGTGGCATATCCGTTAGTGCAGCCAGTTCATCCGGGCGAGTGGCTAAGTGCCAGTAGGTACCCGTTTCCCATAACTTGCGGGGCTCAATACCCATGAACGTGGCATGGAAGTGTCCCAGCCATTCCACGCAGACCTTGATTTCTTCAATATTTATCTGGTCTTTACAGACAGTGAAACCGCTGTCTTTCAAGTCTTCCAAAACGATAAGAAGCTCGCCCGCATGCTCTTCTATTGCCAAGCATTGGGGAATTCGACAATGTGAGTCGCATAGCTTCGCAAACAAACGATACCAGGCACTTTCAACCTGATAGGAGCGTACTTTACGTTGGTGCGATAAATCACTATGCCAGCCCCGAGGGTGTGTTACCTCATCAGGGTATTTTACATGTTTAACGACGATACTGTTTCGATCACAGCCCTTGAGTCGATAACGGCAAATGGTGCCATAGCCACTCCATAAAGTTTGAATCTCTTCTGTCTTGTCAATGGATTCAGCCTCTGTGGCTTGGCGTATAAGCGTTTGAAAATGATGATTCATCTGGCTCTTTTTTATTATGTCGTGATCATGCGGACTTGTTATAAGTATAAATTTCATCAGATGGATAGAAAAATTTACCCAAACCCTTATTTTGATGGAATTAAGCTAAAAATACACGAAAACTGACTTATACTTAAGCTCCTTCACTCCCCCATTTGATTTAACTAATCATGACTCAGGAAAATCCAGAAAATAACGCTATTGATAATGAAGCGAGACAGCGCAGTTTATCGCTTTCGCATAAGGAAGGTTTCTTTTCAGCATTGATGACGGGTACGTTTGACCAATACGTGAATGCCTTTGCGGTGTTTTTGGGGGCGACAGCGGTTCAAATCGGTTGGCTGACTGCCTTGCCACAAATTCTTGGTGGTTTTTTTCAACTGATATCTGTTTGGTTTGGGCAGTGGGTGCATCGACATTGGCTGATCGTGATCAATGCTGCGCTACAAACGCTTATGTTAGGTGTTTTTGCTTTGTTTGCCATGCCAGAATTGTTGGAGGCGCCTTTCCACTGGCTCGTGGCGGTTTTAAGTGTGTTCATTGTTTGCTCGAATATCATCATGCCGCATTGGCGCGCTTGGATGGGGCAGTTGGTGCCTGACGATATACGCGGGCAGTTCTTCGGAAAGCGTAATCGAATTGCAATGTTTACCTCCTTTTTCAGTTTTATTGTCGGCGGTTTTTTGCTGACCTTTATGGATAGTAAGGGTCTAACAGCTTACGGATTTGTGCTGCTCTTTGTGGTTGCGATGCTTGGCCGTGGTGTATCAACTTTCTTGCTCGCGAAAATGCACGATGATCATGCCCAACCAACCATGGGTGAACGACATTCATTGATGCAATCTATGAAGCATTTATATTCTTTATGGGATGATCGTGATTTTCGACGATTTAGTTTTTTTATGGCGGGAATGAGTTGTTTTGTCGCACTTTCGGGACCTTTCTTTGCGGTCTATATGCTCAGGGATCTGGGCTTTAGCTATACTGAATTTACCCTCAGTACAGCGAGTTCGATATTAGCCCAATTTTTGATGTTGCCTTTTTGGGGAAAGGTATGCGATCAAAAAGGTAATCGCTATGTGATGGCAGTGGGTGGCTGTGTGATTCCAGCCTTACCTGTGATGTGGTTATTTTCAGACAGTTTTACGTATATTCTGATTATTCAGTTTATCGGTGGAATCGCTTGGAGTGGTTTCACCCTTGCTAGTGCGAATTATCTGTATGATCAAAAGCCGCGCAATATTCACTTTGCCAGCTATTCTGCCATTCATTCTTCTCTGACTGCCATCGCGATATTTATCGGCGCAGTGAGTGGTGGTTACATTATTCAATGGTTGCCAGCTTCAGTCTCATTTGCAGGTTTGCATTTACAGATTGAAAGACCGGTTGCGGTGATTTTTATACTTTCTACCGTGTTGCGTGCCGCGATTGTCCTCTGGTATCTCCCAAAAGCGCCCGAGCTTAGGGTGACAGAGCGTGGTAGAGTGCGTGATTTGGCTTACCGAATCGCCCGATTTACGCCGATGTCAGGGGTGGTGATCGATGTGGTGAATAGACGTAACCGCAAAACAGATTGAGTAAGTTGTTCGGAATTTATATTCCTAATATTCAAATATTTAGAGGATTATAGAGCGCATGACAGAATTGTTATTAGCGTCGGGGTCTCCTCGACGTAAGGAGTTGTTAGATCAAATTGGTGTTCATTATCAAACCGCCTCGATGGATATCGATGAATCGGTTCTGGAGAATGAAGTGCCTCACGATTATGTCGTGCGCTTAGCGAGGGAAAAAGCCCAGGCGGGTATTAACGGGCATCCTGATATGGTGGTGTTAGCGGCGGACACCACAGTGGTGGTTTCAGGGAATATCTTAGGTAAACCGGAAGATGAGAATGATGCCCGGAGAATGTTAAAGCTATTGACTGGCAGTACTCACCATGTATTAACGGGTATTGCTGTGGCCACAATCGCTCAAGGAGAGTTAAGGCTTGAGTCTCAAGTGGTGTCAACGGAAGTTTATTTCTCTAACATTTCAGAACAGGAAATCGAGCAATATATTCAAACGGGTGAACCCATGGGAAAGGCGGGTGCGTATGGTATTCAAGGGAAGGCATCTTTATTCGTAGAGCGTATAGAGGGGAGCTACAGCAATGTAGTGGGCTTGCCATTAGCCGAAACAGGTAAACTATTAGAACGCTTTAATATTGCTGTTTGGAATTAGCTAAATAGACCCGGTCTTTAAGCTTGATCCACCGTAATTTACCTAGTCATTGAGTTTTGATTTCACTACTATGTTTGAATCAGTTTTGGCATTTTTTTATGAGGGATGAAGTATGAATTGGGGTATTCGAATTTTGGTAATCCTCATTATTCTGGGAGGTTTGGTTTGGCTGAATTGGGATCGTTTCTCGGAAGAGAGCAAGGAAATGATAGGCAGTGAACTGGTCAGCCCTTCACCTGAGGCAGTAATAGATCACACTTCAGGTACACGAATTATTCCTGAACCTAAGCCAGATAATAAGTCAGAGCCTGTGAGTGAGCTTGTCGATAATGGCCTGATTGTTGAACCAAGTGGTTCGGAAACTGCTTCTTCTAAGCTTCCTGAGTTTGTTCTGCAGGCTTCACCTGCATCTCTGAATAATAGTGATGCTCAGGCGCGTTCAGCGGCAAACGAAATATATTCGGGTGCGACTGACTGGCTAATGCCGGAAGAACAACTCAGAAAATGGACATTACTGGTCACCCAGGCTGCTGAAGGTAAAACGCTGTTTACAGACCGTCCCTTTACCTTCAAATTAGCCGAGTTGGCAGTGGAAGAGCGTGATGAGCGCTATTTTATTAGTACACAAAACTTTGAACGCTATAGCGAGGTAGTGAATATCTTGACGAATATGCCCGCGGAAAAACTGGTGGCTTATTATCGCGCCTGGTATCCCCTTCTGGAGAAAGCCTTTGGCGAGCTTGGATTGCCGGGTAGTTTTGATGAGAGAGTCGACTCCATGATTGCACGGATTTTGGCTGTAGAAGTGTTAAAGCCGCCTATCGAACTCAAGAAACCGACTTCGGTGACCTACAAGTTTCTTGATCCCGAGCTTGAAAAGGCCAGTCAGATTGAAAAGTGGCTCTGGCGCATGGGACCTGAAAATACCCGGAAAATTCAGAGTCTTGCCTCTCGTATCAAACAGGCCTTGGAGAAAAGCTAAATGAGAGGGAAGGAGCATAATTTAGCGTTTACCTTGGTTTATGTTTCGGTAAAGCTTTTAGCTTTTATCTGACTTTAAATATTGATTAATGATTCGGGTTTTATGAAATCAAAGTAAAGTAATTTAGTAAGGTGATATCTCACTAGAGGTCATAATATACTTCATTGTATTTTTCAAAAACGTGTTTGACAAAACCTGACTCAGTAAGTGAATGAAGAATTGAGTCAAAGCGTGCTGAAAACTCCTCGACTATTTGTTGGCGTGTTTTATTAGACCCTTCCGAGGGGGTGAAATAATTTGAGTTGATAACTATTGGGTCATAATAGGGTTTTGACTTAAAATGTTTCTTTAAAAAAACTATTTGATCTTGCAAGCCTTCTTGTTTTATTTGTTTCAGTGCACTTTGAGTGCTCATAGGAACTATATCGATATGTTTTCGAAGCAGCATAGGGAAGAGGTGTGCTTCAATCGATATAGGGTGGAAATCGAGGTATGACTGAGCATTCCAGAATTCTTTGGTATAAGAAATGCCGTTTGTAATGCCTATTTTATAGGCAGATAAATCTTTATAATCTTGATAATTTATTATTTCTTGATCTTCTTTTCTAATAAAAAAGTTCCAATTGATAAACCGATAGTACTGCTCGGGATAAAATAGATAAGCCTCTCTTTCAGGATTTTTTGAAAAACTGATGAGCATGTTTGCCCGGCCATTCTTTGCTTCCATGTCTATTCGAGCAACGGATTTTATAAGCTGAAACCTATGCTTTATTCCCATTTCTTGCAT
>JBFJZQ010000164.1:0-7152 GCA_041622015.1 Oleiphilaceae bacterium | reverse complement strand
GGTGGATGAATCTGTACTCCTTGCTGTATGGCTTTTCTATGTTGGTCGCTCTGATAACGAGCCTGCACACGGAAAGTTCAAGGAAACCCGACAATATAACCGAGGTATGATTAGCTCAAACTGTTATGCTCGGTTCGTAATTACAAGGAGAATCTATGACAGATTCTACAAATTATGCCAAAGAAACCCATTTGTATTCTCGTCTGGCTGACCTGATACAGGAGCAGGTGCGTAATGGTGTGTACCGGCCGAATGAAAAACTGCCCTCAGTTCGCGCACTGGCACGTTCTCAGAATGTAAGTATCTCAACTGCTCTAGCGGCTTACGGTGTTTTAGAAGACCGCGGAGTTATTTACGTTAAACCGAAATCCGGCTACTTCGTGAAGCAACTAGTTAATCGAGATGTGAAGACGCCACGGATGCGTCAGGAGGCAACCTTACCCGCAGAAGTTTCATCGATGCAGCGGGTGATGGAGGTTATGCGTGATTCAGGTGACGCTACTTTCGTTAGTTTTGGTGCTGCTGTACCCAGTGCGGATTTTCCGGTTATTTCACAGCTAAAGAAAATCTTTGCCCAAAAAGTACGCACCGAGCCATTTATGGGCATTGGTTATGATTCACCTAAAGGCAATGAGCCTTTGCGCAGGCAGCTTGCCAGACGCGCTGTCGATGCAGGGGTTCATGTTTCACCCGAAGAGCTTGTGATTACGCCTGGGTGTCAGGGAGGAATCGCACTTTGCTTACGAACGCTCACCCAGCCCGGCGATATTATTGCGGTGGAATCGCCAAGCTATTATGGCTTATTACAGTTGATTCTGGCGTTGGGCTTGAAAGCAATTGAAATTCCATCTGATGCTGAAACCGGCATGAGTCTGGATGCCTTGCGAATGGCGGTAGAGCAATGGCCGATCAAAGTGGTGCTAACGATCCCTAGTTTTAACAATCCAGTTGGCGCATTGATGCCTGATGAAAATAAAAAGCGTTTGGTTGAGCTGATCAATCACCATGACATTCCGCTTATAGAAGATGATATCTATGGCGACCTTTGCTATGACGATATTCGTCCACGTGCCGTCAAGTCCTATGATACACAAGGGCGCGTGCTGCTTTGTTCTTCAGTTTCAAAGACATTGGAGCCTCAATTGGGTATTGGCTGGGTAATGCCGGGAAAATATCAGCAGCAAATTGAATACGAACGTTTTCTGACCAGTATCACTAGTTTTCGATTACCACAACTCGCGGTAGCGGAATTACTTGCTCATGGTGGTTATGAGCGGCATCTGCGTCAGGCGAGAGAGGTGTATCGGCAGCGCAGGGATCGTTTGATTGATTTAATTGCGGAACATTTTCCGGAAGGCACAAGAATGTCCAGACCACAAGGTGGCTTTGTCGCTTGGATAGAGATGCCATACTGGGTGAATGCTACCAAACTTTACATCAGCGCTAGAGAGGAAGGGATACTGATTGCACCGGGCGAAATATTCTCCTCCAATCCGAAAAAGTACCTTCACTCTATTCGAATAAGTTATGCCAAAGCATGGACTGCAGAGAGGGAAGCAGCGATAAAAACACTTGGTCGTTTAGCTCAGATTCAGCAGGCTTAAGTTATTGCTAGTCGTTATTACGATGAGCTAGTTGAGTTGGTCTGCTGATACATTTCTGAATAAAGTTGAAGTGCTTTAAATGCCCCAGTTTTGCCTGGGTCTAAGGTCTCCATTTGATAATGGCTTATTCGATTCAGTAGATAGCTTAAATGGCCTTCATGACCTTTTTGCCAAAACGCACCAACGCTAGATATCTGTTTATAATTGAGGTGATTATGATTTTCATTATGGCGCACATACAGCAGTTCGTAGTGTCGGCCATTTTCTTCGAGGTATGCTTCAGAAAGTAACTCCACCTTCAGTTTGATGAGGTTTTGTCTAAGCTCGTATTGGCCGCGAGTTGGGCAGAGAATAAAGTCGAGTGATTGTTTGGGGTGTTTGTTTAGTATGTTTTGCAAGAGCTTGAGTGTGCCGTTTGTTGTGACGCCCGCGATAATAATGCAGTGGCGTTTATTGATATCAAATTGAAGCTTTCCTGCATCCAAAGTAAATACTCGATAATTAGAGCCGGTGCTTTGTCTTAGTCTGCTGCGAAGTTGTTCGGTAATATGGCTGACTTGGTCTACAAAATTTATCTGAACTTGAGCTTGGTTTCTTTTTGAGAGTTGATCAAGCAAATACATACCTAAATAACCATGATCACAACAACAATCCCAAATATGATCATATTGAAAAAGAGGTTGGGCTCGGGTAACCAGCTTAGCTATTTCGCTTAGACGTTTTCCTAATTGAATTGCCTTAGTCATTTTTTAACTAAATATACACCCGACTCAATATGGTCCGTGTAAGGAAATTGGTCAAATACTGCAAAGCGCTCTATGTGATGAGTCTTGCTTAATAACTCTAAATTCTGCGCTAGGGTGTCAGGGTTACAGGAGATATAAATAATGCGAGGGTAGTGGCTGATCATCTCACAACTGGCTTCATCTAAGCCTGCGCGTGGCGGGTCAACCAACACGGTTTGAAAGTCTGCTTCTTCAAGCTGGCAATCTTTTAAACGCCGACGCGGATGTTCGCCATTCATATGTGCTGTAAATTCTTCGGCACTGACGCGGGCAAAATCGACATTATCCAACTGGTTCATTTCTTTATTATCAAATGCAGCCTTTACGGATGTCTTACTGATCTCGGTTGCAAAGACTTTACGAAACTTATCGGCTAAGGCGATAGAAAAATTACCATTACCACAATATAGTTCTAGCATGTCGCCTTGGCTACCTTCAGCGCATGATCTAGCCCAACTCAACATATGTTGATTAACATTGGCATTTGGCTGGGTAAATCCGCCTTCAATTTGTTTGTAGTGAAAGTTTTTGCCGTCGACATTGAGGGTTTCGATGACATGATCCTGATCCAATAAAATGCGCAATTTTTTTGCTCGGCCAATCAGGTGAATGCCTAGTTTTTGTTTCAGAATTTTTGCTGCTTCTATCCACTCATCACCAATTTTTCTGTGATAGATAAGGGTGACTAACATTTCACCAGACAAGGTGCTGAGATATTCAATTTGAAATAATCGACGTTTTAGTTCATCGGTTTGGTTTATTTCTTTTAGCAAAACCGGCATTAATTGGGTGATCGCTTCACTTGCAACGGGGAACTCGGTGATTTCAATAGGGGAGTTGTTAGAGCCACGTTCAAACATAGCATGAAAACAACGGTCTTCGGTGTGCCAGATTTTGAATTCGGCCCGCTGACGGAAATATTTTACCGGGCTAGAAAAGACTTCGAGCACAGGCGTTTCAAATCGTGCGAACTGTGTTTCGATTCTCTGCTTTTTCTCAGCGAGAAGTGAATCGTACTGGTCAATTTGAACTGCTTGCATTGAGTTATACCTGACAAATAAAAGGCGGGCATTATAAAGCAAGTCATTAGATTTTGGGAGTTTGGCCCAGTACTTTAGGGTAAAACTAGTTTCTCCACCCATAAATTATATGGGGGAGATTTAATGCAGTCTCAGCTTGGCTCTTTTGCTACCAATATCCGGTTGGTCGCGACTAAGGTAATGAGTAGTAAGGCGGCGACACCATTGTGCGCAACGGCAATGACTAAAGGGAGCACTAGAATGATATTTAATAAGCCCAAGGTAATCTGTGTTGCTAGCACGCAGCTGATAATAATGGCTAAGTGCGTTGATAGCCGTTGCTTGATTTGAAAGAGAAACAGAATCAATAAGCCTGTGACGAATAAAGTAACCACTGCGCCTATTCTATGTGTCAAATGCACCGCTGTACCTGCTTCAACAGAAAGTACGCCGCCTTCATAGTCGACACCTAATTCACGCCAGATGGTAAAGCCTTCTTTGAAGTCTGTCGGTGGTAGCCATTCTCCTTGGCAAGTGGGTAGGTCGTAACAATGTAATGCGACGTAGTTGGTGCTGGTCCAACCACCTAAGGAAATTTGCAGGCATAAAATAAACAGCGCAAAGATCGCCCAATTTTTGGTCGACACTGAGGTTTCTATTCGCTTTTCTTTAGGGTAAATCTGGCTCAAGGTGAGCCAACTTAATAAAGCTAAGGTAAGCATGCCGCCGATCAGGTGAAGTGTGACGATGGCAGGCTTCAGCAGCAGGGTGACTGTCCACATGCCTAATGCACCCTGAAAGCAAACGACCAAGACTAAAACTAGTGGAAGAATGACTGCTTGGTTAGGCTCACGTCTATTTTTAATGGCTAAAAAAGCCAGCGCAAGAATCACTAACCCTAATGTGGATGCAAGATAACGATGTGCCATTTCTTTCCAAGCCTTATGGGTTTCTACTGGCCGTTCAGGAAAGGCTTGGTTGGCTGCATGGACTTCATGCTCTGCCGTAGGAGCAAGTATCTGGCCGTAGCAGCCTGGCCAGTCGGGGCAACCTAATCCGGCATCTGATAGCCTGACATAGGCGCCAAGGACGATAACAATAAGTGTAAGGCAGGTTGCTGAAAGGGATAGGCGGTAAAATAAAGTGTTTGGCATTGTTATTCTCGAAGTTTATTTATGTCTGATTTTTTATTTTTTTTAACGCTAAGACCAATGTAAAAAATAAAAACAAATAAGGCGAACACAAACCATAGAATTGAATAAGCGAAATATTCGTCTGAATTTGATTCATAATTTGGCCAGTCTTGAATTAATGATGTTTCTGTTTCTTCTAAAGGAATAAGAGTTGAATGAAATGTTCTGGTTTGTCCATCTGCTTTCAAATTTAGCATTAAGGGCAATACTGGATAGCCATTTATTTGAGAGAAAAAATCTTGATCCATGTAATACCAAAGCGGTGGTGTAGGTGATAATGGGGATGCTGTATTTTCGATGGCAACAGATTCTGATTGGTGATGACTTAAATGACCCTCAATAGTGACAAGGCCTTCAGGTGTTTTAAAAAGGGGTAAATCCTCTGTGCTTGAAGTTTGGGGAATCCAGCCACGATTAACCAAAATGACAGCACGAGACGCAATTATTTCAAAAGGGGTAATAAGGTAATAGCCAAGCTTTCCTTGATAAACGATATTGTCTAATAGAATAGAATCTTTTGTTCTGTACTGACCCGTGGCATGCACAAATTGATAGGGGGCAAACTCTTCTAATGGCATGTTAAGCGATATTGGTTCCAGAACACTCCGCTGGTCAATTATAGTTTCAAGAGATTGTTTATCAGCCGCACGATTCAATTGCCAACTACCTAAACTTAAAAGACCTAGGATTAAGATTAAAAAGAATGAGCTTACTAACAAAGAAGGTTTGAATTGGTACGACATAATGAATTCTTAGAATTATGAATAATAATGATTTTCTTTTATTGTAACTTCAGTCTAATGTAAACAAGTATGGACTAAATTAAGTTATTCGTTATAACAATAAATAAACGAAATTCCTATGAGTGCTTATAAGATAGTTTTTATTCTTGGTTTAAATGAAGCTCTATTTCGTTTTGATAAAAAGGCTATAATTTATAGCATAAGGTGTTTGTCCATAAAATCATGTTCAATCAGATAATGGTTTTTAGAATTGTGCGCTTGGTATAAATTTAATGCTCTTATCGTTGGTTATTAGATTAGGACTTATTATATCGAAGCGATTTAAGACAATTTACCGTGTGTATTTCATGTTTGCACATAAAATACTTTACGTTTACCTGATTTTGAGTAATTCTTAGTACTAATAATTGAAAAATAATAAAAAACATAAGCCACTTTAAAAAGCGTAAGCACTATTTTTCTAAAAAATTAATAAAAACCACTACGTCTTGTAAGTGATCCATTTGGTTGCACAGCTTCTTTAAGTCTGTGTACTGAATTAGAAGCAAGGGTTACTGATTTACGTGCAATAGAAAAAAAGGAGATGTTGAGTGAAAAGTCGTAATCTGGGTTGGCCGTTATTGGGCGCCTTGTTTTCCAGTTCAGCTTGGGCAGAATCTAAATATAATCTGACTCAGGGTGTCACAGAAGTTAGCCACGAAGTTTATGATTTACACATGCTGGTCTTGTACATTTGCACGGTGATTGGTGTGATTGTATTTGGTGCGATGGCTTGGTCGATGTTCTTTCATCGTAAGTCTAAAGGTTATGTACCCGCTACGTTTCATGAAAGTACCAAAGTGGAGCTTTTATGGACGATTATTCCCATTATCATCTTAATCGGGATGGCTTATCCTGCGACAATCACTTTGATCGATATTGAAAACAACGACGACTCTGATCTCACTATTCAAGTTACGGGTTCCCAGTGGAAGTGGCATTACCGCTATTTTGATCAAGGTGTTGAGTTCTACAGTAACTTATCAACGCCTCGTTCACAGTGGGATAACCGAACGGGTGAGAGTGAAGCGAAAGGTGAGAACTATCTTCTTGAGGTCGATAATCATCTAGTTATACCGACTAATCGAAAGGTACGTTTTTTGATTACTTCGGATGACGTTATCCACTCTTGGTGGGTCGCAGCCTTTGCCGTGAAGCAAGATGCAGTTCCCGGATTTATCAACGAGGCTTGGACCATTGTTAACGAACCAGGCACTTACCGTGGTCAGTGTGCTGAACTCTGCGGTAAAGACCATGGCTATATGCCAATTGTGGTAGACGTTCTTCCGGAAGCTGAGTTTGATGCTTGGTTGGAAACGCAAAAAGCCGCCGCTATTGCAGCTGCCGAGGCTGAAAAAGCATCCTTAGCTGAACGCATGACTATGGAAGAAGCAATGGCCTTGGGCGAAAGCACTTACCAAACAGCATGTGCAGCCTGTCACCAACCTAATGGTTTAGGTTTACCACCGACCTTCCCTGCCTTGAAGGGCAGTCCGATTGCGCTTGGTGATGTTTCAAAGCACATTGATATTGTTGTAAATGGCGCACCCGGTACCAGTATGCAGGCATTTGGCAAACAACTTACATTCAAACAACTTGCTGCGGTTATCACGTATGAGCGTAACGCTTGGGGCAATAACACTGGGGATTTAATTCAAACTTCAGATGTTAAAGCGGCTACCGGAAAGTAAAGGGGAACTATTTATGACAACAGCTACTGACGCAATCCACGATCATCACGATCACAAAGCAACTGGCTTTAAACGCTG
>JBFJZQ010000163.1:0-7185 GCA_041622015.1 Oleiphilaceae bacterium | reverse complement strand
GGTATGGCGACGAATATTCCACCACACAATTTAGGGGAAGTGATTCGCGGTTGTCTGGCGCTCATGGAGAATGATGAGATAACTTGGGAAGAGTTAATGGAAATAATTCCAGGGCCAGACTTTCCAACTGCGGCTTTCATAAATGGTCGTGCAGGTATCGTACAAGCATACCAAACAGGTAGAGGAAAGATTTATCTTCGCGCTCGTTACGAAATAGAGCAAGAGTCTAATGGTAAAGAAAGAATCGTTGTTACCGAAATACCTTATCAGGTTAATAAAGCGAGATTGATAGAAAAAATCGCAGAATTGGTCAAGGAAAAGAAAATAGAGGGTATTACTGAATTACGTGACGAATCTAATAAAGAAGGAATGCGTATCGTTATTGAATTGCGTCGTGGTGAAATGCCAGATGTCATAATGAATAACTTGTATGCCCAGACACAGCTTGAAAATGTTTTTGGTATCAATATGGTTGCGCTAGTGGATGGCGAGCCTAAAACGATTAATCTAAAACAGTCACTCGAAATTTTTGTTAAACACCGTCGCGAAGTAGTAACACGTCGAACCGTTTATTTGCTGCGTAAAGCTAGAGAGCGGGGGCATATATTAGAAGGCTTAACTGTCGCTTTAGCTAATATAGATCCAGTGATTGCGCTCATCAAAAAATCACCATCCTCTGCAGAGGCTAAAGAGAGTCTGCTTGCACAGGCTTGGAATCCGGGTGATGTGACAGTGATGCTTGAAAGAGCCGGTGAAGATGCATGCCGTCCAGATGACTTAGAGCCGCAATACGGTATGCGTGATGGAAAATATTATCTTTCACCTGTGCAGGCTCAAGAAATATTAAACATGCGTCTGCATCGTTTGACGGGTTTAGAAACAGAAAAACTCATTAGCGAATATAAAGATATCTTGGATAGAATTGCTGAATTTCTATCTATTTTGAGCGATCCAGTACGTTTGATGCAGGTTATTCGTGAAGAATTAGAAGAAGTGTTGGAAGAGTATGGTGATGAGCGTCGTTCTGAAATTATTTCTTCAAAGCGTGACTTGACGGTCGCTGATTTAATTACCGAAGAAGATCTGGTAGTAACAATCTCCCATGGTGGTTATGCGAAAACCCAGCCAGTGGAAGATTATCAAGCTCAGCGACGAGGTGGTCGGGGCAAATCCGCTACTTCAATGAAAGATGAAGATTTCATAGAAAAGCTCTTAGTTGCTAACTCTCATGACACCATTCTTTGTTTTACCAATAAAGGTAAGGTTTATTGGTTAAGGGTGTTTGAGATACCGCAAGCCAGCCGTGGTTCGCGTGGCCGTCCTATGGTCAATATCCTGCCTTTAGAGGAAGGTGAAAGAGTCACTACTTTCTTGCCTGTGCATGAATATACCGAAGATCACTTTATCTTCATGGCGACAGCGAATGGAACCGTTAAGAAGACGCCTCTCGAAAGTTTTGCGAGACCTCGTTCTAGTGGCTTGATTGCCTTAGCGCTCGATGAAGGCGATACCTTAATAGGTGCCGCAATCACCGATGGTACGAAAGATATCATGTTAATGAGTAACTCTGGGAAGATGATTCGTTTCCATGAATCTAATGTCCGTGCAATGGGTAGAACAGCGCGCGGTGTCAGAGGCATTAAAATGGCAAAAGATTTTCGTGTCGTTTCGCTAATGTTGCCTGAGCCAGATGGTTTGCTATTAGTTGCCAGTGAAAATGGTTATGGCAAGCGCACCAGAATGGAAGAGTTCTCTGTGATTGGTCGTGGTGGTCAGGGTGTCATTGCCATGCAATGTTCTGAGCGAAATGGCTTGTTGGTTTCTGCTGTGCAGGTTAAAGAAGGTGATGAGCTCATGTTGATCACTGATAAAGGCACCTTGGTTAGAACAAGAACTGAAGAAGTTTCTATTCTTGGCAGAAATACTCAAGGTGTTAGGTTAATTAAACTATCGCAAGAAAATGAGCATTTAGTGGGTGTTGAACGTGTAGATGAGCCAAGTCCCAGTGAAATTGGTGTTGATCTCGATGGCTCGGTTGATGCTGACGAAAAAGCTGATCCAGCTTCGGGAAATCATGCAGAAGATTCTGACCAGTCATCAGATGAAACCGAAGTTTAGCTGAGGGTATTACCTTGAATAAGTTGGATGAAGCCAAAGAATTGGCAGCCTTACGTATTCAGATTGATGATATTGATCAGCAGATTCAAATATTAATTAATCAACGTGCAAGTTGTGCTCAGAGAGTTGCTGACGTAAAACAGTTGGCAGCCAAGGGGGAAGAGGTTCAGTATTATCGTCCTGAACGTGAAGCGCAGGTTTTGCGTGCCGTGATGGAAAGAAATACAGGGCCTTTACCAGCTGAAGACATGGCTAAACTCTTCAGAGAGATCATGTCTTGTTGTTTGGCGCTGGAAAAGCCTATGAAAGTTGCTTTTCTCGGGCCGGAAGGGACCTATACGCATGCGGCGGCATTAAAGCATTTTGGCCATTTTGTTCAAGCGCAACCGATGGCTGCAATTGATGAGGTTTTTCGGGAAGTTGAGTCGGGGCAGTCTAATTATGGGGTGGTGCCAGTAGAAAACTCAACTGAAGGTATGGTCAATCATACTTTGGATAGTTTCATTAATTCACGCTTATTTATTGCAGGAGAGGTGAAATTAAGAATTCATCATCATCTTTTATCTTCTGATGCTCTTAAAGATATTAAGTCAGTTAAGCGTGTTTACTCGCATCAGCAGTCTTTAGCTCAGTGTCGTAAGTGGCTCGATGCTAACTGCCCACAAATTGAGCGAGTTGCAGTGAGCAGTAATGCTGAAGCAGCGCGTCTAGCCAAAGCAGAGAAGGGTGCGGTAGCTATTGCGGGTGATATGGCTTCTGAGCGTTATGGTTTGATTAAGTGTTTTGAAAATATCGAAGATCAGCCAGATAATACAACTCGATTCTTAATTATCGGTAGCAAGGTTGTACCTGCAAGTGGAAAAGATAAAACATCCATCATGGTTTCGGCAAAGAACAAGCCGGGCGCGCTTTACCACTTATTAGAGCCTTTTCATAAAGAAGATATCAGTCTCACGCGTATTGAAACTCGCCCATCACCTTCGGGCACGTGGTCTTATGTTTTTTTTATTGACTTTGAAGGGCATATTGATGATGAAAAAGTACAGACAGTGATTCGTCAGCTTTCCCCTGAGGTAGTTGAAGTAAAACATTTGGGATCTTATCCGGTAGGGGTTCTTTAATGCGTGATCAAAGAGTCAATGATGAAGTGTGTGATTATTTTTCACTTGCACTTCCTTCTGTTCAAGCGCTTCATCCCTATTTGCCTGGCAAGCCAATTGAAGAATTACAAAGAGAGTTAGGTCTTTCAAATATAGTTAAGTTAGCTAGTAATGAAAACCCTTTAGGTTTAAGTGAAAGAGTTGTTCAGGCTATCAAATCTGCATTAAGAGAAGGTGCTCGCTATCCTGATGGAAATGGTTATGTCCTGAAGAAAGCGCTGGTTGAATTTTATGCTCAGAAAAAGCAGTCTTTCAGCATAAATCAACTTACTTTAGGGAATGGTTCTAACGATGTGCTCGAATTGATTGCTCGGGCATTTGTGGGTCCCTCTGATGAGGTTATTTTTTCAGAATATGCCTTCGCAGTCTATTCAATTGTTACTCAGGCCGTTGGTGCTATAGCAGTTGAAGTTCCCACTAAAAATTGGGGGCATGATTTAGATAAAATTAGTCGGTCTGTTACGACAAAAACCAAATTAATTTTTCTGGCTAATCCAAATAATCCAACGGGTACAGCATTCTCAAATTCAGAATTAATTAACTTTATGGACTCTATACCGTCTAAAATTTTGGTGGTATTGGATGAAGCATATGGAGAGTACATAAAAGATAATTCTTTTCCTGATGGTTTGAATTTATTGGATCGCTACCCAAATCTTATTATTAGTCGAACTTTTTCAAAGGCTTGGGGTTTGGCATCAATGCGTGTTGGTTATGCAGTATCGAACTCAGTCATTGCAGATGTTCTTAATCGAGTTCGGCAGCCCTTTAATGTGAATTTATTGGCGTTAGTGGGGGCGGCTGCAGTTCTCAACGATAAAGAATATCTTGATAGGGGTGTTGAATTAAACAGTAATGGCTTAAAGCAGATAGAAGAAGGTTTACGCACTTTAGGTTTGTCGTATATTCCTTCAAAGGGTAACTTTATTGCGTTTAATGTTTTCCCTGAAAACGATAAAAAACACACTTACACCGGTCTGGATATTTATCAGCTTCTGCTTAAAGAAGGAGTCATTGTCAGGCCGCTTGCAAATTATAGGATGCCTGATTTTTTAAGAGTTTCTATTGGTTTGCCTGAAGAAAACCAACGCTTTCTTTCTTCATTAAAAATAGTGCTCAACTCTCTGATTTAAGGTTTTTTCAATGCATACAGTTGCTCAACAAGTAGACGTAATGGCTGTGATAGGTTTGGGTCTGATTGGCGGCTCAATCGCTAAGTCATGCGGCAAAACTGGTTTTGCAAAACATACAGTAGGCTATTGTCTTAATTTTGCTGAGGCCCGGTTAGGTGTTGAGTTGGGTGTTGTTCATGAAGCAGCTCAAACGATAGAGCAGGCTGTTTCTAAAGCTGACTTAATAGTGATCGCGGTTCCTGTCAGAGCATTTGAAAGTGTCTTGTCTCAAATAAAACCTTATCTAAAAGCTAATGTTGTTATTACTGATGTGGGTAGTGTAAAAGGTTGTTTTTTAGAGGCGGTGAGAAGTGTTTTTGGCGAGATTCCCTCTTTTGTTGTGCCTGGTCACCCAATAGCGGGCTCAGAAAAGAATGGTGTACTGGCAGCTAATGATAGCTTGTTTAAAAATCATAAAGTGATATTAACGCCAAATAATCTATCTGCCACTTATGCAGTCAAGCTTGTACGACAAATGTGGCTGTCCTCAGGTGCGAATGTGCTTGAGATGTCTGTAGAGCATCACGATGAAGTCTTGGCTGCTACAAGTCATTTACCGCACCTGATTGCTTTTTCATTGGTGGATACCTTGGCGGGTGAAGAGGATAGTCAGGAAATCTTTCGATATGCAGCAGGCGGATTTCGAGATTTCACCAGGATTGCCGCAAGTGATCCGGTGATGTGGCATGATATTTTTTTAGCAAATCAGGATGCTTTGCTAAAAGTGTTAGATCATTTTAATCAAGATTTAAATAGTTTACGTAAAGCAATAGAGGAAAAAGATAGCCAGCGCTTGTTGGGAGTGTTTACGCGCGCCAAAGCAGCGAGAGAGCATTTTACTAAAATTTTATCTGGACAGTCGTATACAAATACCATGAATACAAAAAATGTAACATTCAAAATGAAGCCGGGTGGTTCTGTTAACGGAACTATTCGTGTGGCGGGCGATAAATCTATTTCACATCGTTCAATCATGCTAGGTGCATTGGCTGATGGAATTACAGAGGTAGAGGGTTTTCTGGAGGGTGAAGATAGTTTAGCCACCTTGCAAGCCTTTCGAGATATGGGGGTTGTGATAGAAGGTCCCAGTAAGGGAAAAGTTAAGATTTATGGTGTTGGTTTACATGGTTTAAAGCAGCCTCCTGGGCCAATTTATTTAGGTAATTCAGGTACGGGTATGCGCCTATTTGCAGGTTTGTTAGCCGGGCAGAAATTTAATACAGAACTTACCGGTGATGAGTCATTATCAAAAAGACCTATGGAAAGAGTGGCAGGGCCCTTAAGATTGATGGGGGCTAGCATTGATTCATCGGAAGGCGGTAGGCCGCCATTGAAAATTAAAGGTGGCTTGCCCTTAAAAGGTATTCGATATGATATGCCAATGGCGAGTGCGCAGGTAAAATCTTGTCTTATTTTGGCAGGCATGTATGCAGAGGGTGAAACGATTGTTTCTGAACCAGCGCCGACTCGGGATCACACCGAAAGAATGTTAAATGGTTTTGGTTATCGGGTAGAGCGTGAGGGCGCTATTGCTAAGATAAAGGGTGGCGGTTCTTTAGTGGCGGGTAAAATTGATGTTCCTGCAGATATTTCCTCGGCAGCATTCTTTATGGTTGCAGCTTCCATTACTCCTGGAGCTGATGTGACGCTGGAGCATGTCGGGCTTAACCCTACTCGTGTGGGTGTGATAAATATTCTTCGATTGATGGGAGCAGATATTTCAATCACCAATGAAAAAGAAGTGGGTGGTGAGCAGGTTGGAGATATTCGAGTTAAATATGCGTCGCTTAAAGGGATTCATATACCAGAAGATCAAGTGCCTTTGGCTATCGATGAGTTTCCGGTTTTATTTATTGCAGCTGTTTGTGCAGAAGGTGAAACAACCTTGACTGGAGCTGAGGAATTACGTGTTAAAGAAAGTGATCGAATACAGGTTATGGCAGATGGTCTGGCGCAGCTTGGCGTTCGCACGGATGTGCGCCCTGACGGTATTGTAATCAAAGGCAGCAAGATAAAAGGTGGTGTTGTACATAGTCATGGGGATCATCGAATTGCGATGTCTTTCGCTGTTGCCTCGCTTAGAGCTGAGGGTGATATCCAGATTGAAGATTGTGCAAACGTAGCTACCTCGTTTCCTAATTTTGTGGAGCTGGCAGAGAAAGTCGGTATGAATATATCTGTAGAAGGTGTTAAGTAATGCCTCCGATTTCAGATAATCAAGTAGCTGAAGTGTTAACGATTGATGGCCCAAGTGGCGCAGGTAAAGGTAGTATTGCTCAGTTAGTCTCAAAAAAGCTTGGCTGGCATTTACTTGATAGTGGGGCGCTCTATAGGTTAACGGCGCTTTCTGCTCAGAAACAAGGTGTCTCATTTGATGACGAATCTGCACTGTCAGTTATAGCTTCAAAGTTGGAGGTTGAGTTTAAGCCTTCAGGTTTTGGAGAGCCAGTTCAAGTTATATTGTCTGGCGAAAATGTCACTAATGCGCTGCGTCTGGAAACAACGGGGAATAATGCTTCAATAATAGCACCTCTTGCTGCTGTCAGAGCTGCGCTTTTGCAAAGGCAAAGAGACTTTGCTATTAGTCCTGGGCTAGTTGCTGATGGGCGTGATATGGGAACAGTCGTGTTTCCAGAGGCTAAATATAAAATTTTCTTATCTGCAAGTGCTGAAGCTCGTGCTGAAAGAAGATATAAACAGTTGAAGGATAAAGGGGAAGATGTTAAAATCGCGCC
>JBFJZQ010000162.1:0-7197 GCA_041622015.1 Oleiphilaceae bacterium | reverse complement strand
TGTCGTTAAGCGGTGTCACTACCAATTCATAATAGGGTTGCGGCGTATCCGATTTAACAGAAAACTCAAAATCAAACGGCGCCCGTAAATTAACGACTTGCCGCTTGCTTCTTTTAAATGTTTTCCCGTCAACCAGCACCGTCACTTCATATTGACCCACTTTGGTTAACTTGGTAATTGATTCACTAAAAATACCATCCGAAGGTGGTTTTTTAGGGTCTGACATAGTCTTACTAGCCGTCTTGCCTTCTTCAGTTTTAAGTTGAAGTTTAACGTCCAATAAAGACAAAAAATCAGAATTAACAACTCGTTTGCCATCTTCGACAAAACTAACATCTACTTTTAACTGCTCGCCTGCAAAAAAGTTGGCAGGCAATTTACTAACATCTAGCTGTAAGTTACTGACCACGGTAACGCGACTTTCTGGCTGTATGTCTGACTTAATCTTCCACGTTCCTTCAAGCGGACGATTAATAGTGATTAAGTCATATCCGGTATCCTGAAACCACTTAATATCCGAATCTTTCTTTCCATATTTATAAATGCTGTTATCGGGTGATATTATCTCAGTGGGCACACTATCGTTGCCTCTAAAAATGAGCGCTGTAAATTCTTCTATGCTGGAATCAATAGCAAACTCATTACCTTCTATGGGCACCTCTTCACTAGGTACTGCTTGATTGAGTGCTTGTACAAATATTTTGGTTAATTCTTCAGAAGTTTCTGCAATAGCAGACTGGCCACCCGTTTGAATGGCTAATTTATCCATTAAAGATAGATCAGCATTTTTTGATAAGGATATGGCGTGAATTTTCGCGCCACGCTCTTTAAATGTATTTAGAACACTCGTTAACACTCGATCGCGTTCACTATCATTTTTTGCAGCATCTTTATCAATATCTATCATGCCATCTGTCAACAGTATGAAATGCGTGTTTGAAAAATCGACATCAGGTCTATTGAAGTCATCGGACGCTTTTTCGAGAACCGCCCCAATATTGGTATATAACGCGACAGAATTAATCTTTTTTGCTTGTTCTTTTGCATCTAAACGCCAGGCATCATCCACTACCTTTCGTTTAACTAAGTTATTAACCCACTGACCAAAAGTCCAGACACAGGCTTTATCGCGATCAGGAATAAGTTCGGTAAGTAAGGCAACAGAAGGTACTCTTAGATTAGCAGGATCATTTTTCTTCATGCTGCCTGATATATCTATCAGTAGACGTATATCAGCCTGTTGTTTACTGGCCGCTTCAGAAGAACCCGCTTCAGATAAGCTAAATTGAGAAAATACCAGCATGATGAAAAGCATACTAAATCTAAAGACATTGCTCTTTAAAGATTCAGTAGATGCAAAAAAGCGGGTTGTTTTTCGAAGAAAAGACATACATTCCCCTGATAAATACATTAAATATGAACGTAACAACTTCCCGTTAGTTCTTTGACTTAAATAATTTATAGCAGGTTTTACAATAACAACAATGTGAAATTGAATGTATTCTCTTAAATTTTGACGCTTAGTATTTGTTTTTCAGGAAGTTTAACCAGATAACAAAGATGTAATTCAATCAAATTTAATAGGGCTTTCTGGTAATTCTTTTATAAATTGAAAGCGAGGAGCACTGTATCCTTCAATTAAAACTTTTTCAGTAAACATTGTCAGAGGTCTAACCCAAAGACCATAGTCACCGTATAATGCTTTGTATAGCACTAATTCTTCTTCTGTTTCGCTGTGTTTAACCACTGCATAAACTTGATAGTCGGCACCTTTATAATGCCGGTATAAACCCGCTTTGATTGCACTCATTTTCCATACTCCATATTAAATAAACGACGAAGTACTGATTCAAGTAGAATAACTAAAATGATTAATGCATAGGCTGCGGAAATAAACATGCCCGCCAATTGCGCCCTATCTATTTCGCCAAGTACCCAATCATATGCGCCCACTAAAAAAGCTGGGGCAAGCCAAATACCTGCCTGAGCTATATTGATTGGTGTAAACAGAATAACCGCAAACAAAGCACGTAAACTTCTTCTTGTGCGTCTAAGTTTGATATTTTTCGTCATGCGCCAACACACAACTGTAATACCAACCGCACCTAGTAAATAGAATAACCAAGCTATCGCATAAGATGTACTTTCCAAACCAATTCTCCTAAAAACAAAACACTGATACTTTCTAAACTCTTAACAACCACAGACACATTATCTGTGTGAACCTTCTATTTATTTATATCAACGACAAAGTCTTCCCATTCTTCTTCCGCAATATCTAATTCACTAATGGTTTTATCTCTAACCGAAAAGTTTAATAAATGCACCGTATCTTTATTGTCTGTTATTAAGTGGTGCCAACCGGGTAAGGGCTTCTCTTCGTGAATTAGCTTATATGCACAGGTACTTGGCAGCCAAGGCAATACAGTATCCAAATTATCCTTAGTTAAATTTAAACATTCAGGCAAATGTTCAAAACGATTTTCATACACTTTACATCTGCACGAGTGCTGATCAAGAAACTGGCAACTTATACAAGTGAAGTGAATTTCTTCAGTATCTTCATCCTGAAGCTTTTGCAGGCAACATTTACCGCAGCCATCGCATAACGATTCCCATTCTGTTTGAGAAAAGTCTTTTAGTTTTTTTTCTTCCCAAAAAGGGATATGTTTTTTAGTTCTATCAGCCATTCAAGCTATCTTTTGGTGATGAATAGTCACCTGCCAATTCAACACCTTCTGCAGGTGGCATTTGCAAGAAAAAACCTTTTTCAACGATAGATTCCAAAACTTTGTTTGCAGCTACACGCGCCAGCTTCTTTTCGGGCGTCAATATCATATCGAGGACATGCAAAGGCTCACCAAAAACAAGCGTCAAAGCTTCAGGCAATTCTTTTAAGTCGTACTTACGGTCAACGTAAAGATACATTTCGTTTTTCTTAGATGATTTATAAACAGAACAAAACCGTTTTATGCTAGAAGTATATTCAGTCATTTCTTACCTTTGTATATTTGGCTCTAATAAGCTTAGTGATCTTAGACTGGAAGAATTGACTCATGTTTCAGCAAAAAAACATTTATTAAATTGCTGTCCTAATAATGCTTTTCTCCAGCCTGTAAATTCTTTCGTAAATTCGTCGTTTTTGTTTCTTAAGCAATGAATGACTAAACTTTCTAACATTTTTCTTGACCCAAGTAATTGCGCCGGAATATCGGTTTCTTTCGAGACGTTTGTAATCACTGATTTAAGCTTGCGATACATTAAAAGCTCATCACCTTTTACAGGCGATTCGACGAGCGTAAACTCCGTCTGATCATCGCAAATAAATGAATTTATCAGTGAAATAAGGCGCTCAGAAAACTGACGATAAGACTTGTTTTGCAAACCTTTCAATTGTTTTATCTGGTACACATTTTTTGGTTTTAGCCTGGCTATATCTATAAGCAAGTTATCACTAAACACCCAAGGCTTTGGGATATTCTCTTCTAATGCTGTTTCATCGCGCCACATGACAAGCGCCTGAAGCAAGCGTTGAGAGCTTTCTGGCAGATCCCAAGCCCCTCTTAGTTTCAAATATGCGGTATCTGGCTGTTGCCAAGTACTGAAAACCTGCTCGATTAAAAATCCAGTTTCTTCAAACAATGCTTCTAGATAGCCAGCTTCCTGCAATTTAGCTTCGAGAACTTCATAGAGCTTCAATAGGTAGATCACGTCTAAAGCCGCATAATGTAGTTGGCTTTTTGTTAATGGGCGTTGTAACCAGTCTGAGCGGGTTTCGCCTTTATCTAACTCTACATTTAAAACATCCAACACTAAATTTTGATAGCCGGGAGAAATACCAATACCAAGAAAGGCCGCTGCAATCTGCGTATCAAAAACTCGCGTTATTTGAGCACCAACAGAATGAAATAAAAGCCCGACATCCTCACTCATGGAATGCATTATTTTAATAATATTTGGATTTTCCAGAACAGGTATGAGTATATTCAAGTCACCTAAAGCGATAGGATCTAAAAGATACACCCCTTCACTATCTGCGATTTGGATTAAACCCGGCTCTGCAAAAAATGTGTGGGTTCGAATGAATTCTGTATCGATGGCTAAAAATTTCGCTTTCTGCCATTGTTCAACAAGAGTGGGTAAGCATTTAGCATCCGTAATTAAAGAGTAAAACGGACTTTCGAGCTGATCACTTTCTAGATTCATGATGATTCTTCAGTCATTGGCTTTCGCCCAGAAAAAGCATGGTTTAGCGTGCCGCCATCTACATACCCTAGCGAACCACCCAACGGTATTCCATGCGCTAAACGCGTAATGAGCACCTGAGACCCGCGAAACACGTCTGCTAAATAATACGCAGTCGCCTCACCTTCGACAGTAGGATTGGTTGCGACGATAATTTCTGTGACACCTAACTCTTCCACTCTTTTAAAAAGCTCAGGAAAACCAATTTCATTCGGCCCCTTGCCGTCGAGTGGCGATAGACTGCCGCTGAGTACAAAGTACAGGCCTTTAAAATGATGCGCTTGTTCAATAGCAATTAAATCTGCGGGAGACTCAATGACACACAGTACCTGGCGATCTCGGCTTGCGTCTGAACAGATACGACAGACGTCCAGCTCGGAGATTGTCCTACATGTCGAACATTGCCCTACTTTTGAAATGGCATTCCCCAAGGCATTTACTAATCTAGTGGAGCCTCGTCTTTCGCCTTCTAATAGCATCAAAGCCATTCTTTGCGCTGACTTTTGCCCGACACCGGGCAGAATCTTTAAAGACTCGATTAGCTCATCTACGACTGGACCAAAACTCATTTGTACTTCTCACATCAGAACAGCGAAAGAGTTAGCTTAAAACGGCATTTTAAAGCCGGGAGGAAAACCCATACCTTCTGCCAAACCTGACAAGGTATTTTTATTTGTATCTTCAATTTTACGAACAGCATCATTCACGGCAGCAGCCAACAAGTCCTCTAGAATTTCTTTATCTTCAGACATTAATGAATCATCTAACTGCACGCGTTTTACATCATGACGACCATTCATCACCACTTTAACCATGCCAGCACCGGATTCCCCCGTTACCTCTGCCGTGGCAATTGCTTCTTGTTGCTTTTGAAGTTGTTCCTGCATTTTTTGAGCTTGTTTCATAAGCTCAGACATATTTCCACCAATCATAATTTTTTCTCATCTAAGGCAAATTTAACAGACTGTTCATCTGCTTATATTAAATTTCAGGTTGAATGCTTTGCTCGATCAAGCTTGCCTGAAACTCACCAATAATTTCTTTTACATAAGGATCATTGAATATCAGTTCTTTGGCATAGTGTTTCTTTTCTTCAAGCTTTCTTTCTCGCCACATCATCGGTGTTTCATGGTTTTCAGACAAGCCATCAAGAAATTCAACCTCAGAAAAATCGTTGTAGTAAGAAAGTAAAGATTCCCTGACGCGCTTTTCATGGTTTTCATTAAACAGTCGAAAATGTCCAGATTCAACAAAAACTCGCACACAGGGCTGAGCTAACTCAACCACACTATTTAACATAAAATTTAGCGTCATGCCTGTGAGATCTAACTCTAAAACTTGAGCATTCCAGCCAGTAGGAAGCGCATCAGGTGCTTCCTTCAGATTTTTTTTTTGATCCTCTCCATGGTCTGTATGCTGAGCATATTCAGAAACATCGTTGTTCTGCAGTTCGCCATCATAGGCAATAGTATTACTAAATTGATCTACCTTTGAAGCATTGCTTTCTGGCTCAACATTTTCATTCGTTATTGCTTGAGCTGAAGAGTGTGTATTTTCGTGTTCATAATCAAGCGTAGCATTTACTTCATGAGCATTTTCACTGGGAGAAATATCTTGGTTAGCGCTAGCAGAAGATATCTCACCTAAAGCTAGTTCATCTGAACTCGCAACTGAAGATTGAAACTCATCAGGCACATTCTGCTCTTGATTACCAGCGTGATCTTGATCAACAGCATGCTCGTCATCACCAATATAGTGTTGTTCAGCAGCATGTTCTTCAGCTTCTTGATCGCTCGAGTACTCAGACCCAAGCAGCTCTCTATTTTCTGGGTCTACCGGTGAAAGCTGGAAAGCCAACATTCTCAATAAAGCCATTTCAAAACCGGATTTAGTATCTGGCGAGATCTGTAAATCCTGACGGCTTGTTAATGCTATTTGATAAAAAAGCTGGACATCCTCCGCACACAATTTTTTAGCGTACATCCTAACCTGCGCTTTATCACCCATTGAATTATCAGCAGAACCGGGTACAACCTGCTCTAGCGCCACTCGATGTAATATAGATGAGATTGTTGCCAAGACAGAGCGATAATCCGGTGAAAAATCTGCCAAGCCTTTTACTTCAGCAAACATTGCAGGTGCATCTTTTCGTATCAGTGCATCGAGTATCCGGTAAACCTTTTTTTGATCCACCGTGCCCAGCATCGCACTGACACCTGACTCACTTAAAGAATGATTACCATAAGCAATTGCCTGATCGGTCAGACTTAAAGCATCTCGCATACTGCCATCAGCAGCAAGCGCAAGCGCCCAAAGCGCTGGTTCTTCAAAATTAACCTTTTCCTCGTTAAGTACAAACGACAAGTGTGACACAATATTTTCTGGCGACATGTTCTTTAAATTGAACTGTAAACAACGAGATAAAATAGTCACCGGCAGTTTCTGTGGGTCAGTTGTCGCAAATAGAAACTTAACGTGTTCTGGCGGTTCTTCCAGAGTTTTCAGCAAGGCATTAAAGCTTGATTGCGAAAGCATATGCACTTCATCTATTAAGTAGATTTTGAAGCGACCTTGAGTCGGCGCATATTGAACGTTTTCTAGAAGTTCGCGCATATCTTCTACTTTAGTGCGCGAAGCCGCATCGATTTCTATCAAATCTACGTAGCGGCCTTCTGCTATGGCAGTACATGCCCCGCAGTGACCACAAGGTTCAGAGGTGATCGTGGCCTGGCACGATAGACACTTTGCTAAAATTCGACCAATCGTTGTTTTACCCACACCGCGCGTACCGGTGAATAAATAGGCATGATGCAAACGCTGGCTATCTAAAGCATGAATTAATGCTTTTAGGACATGCTCTTGACCAACCATTTGCTTAAAATTTTGAGGGCGCCATTTTCGGGCTAAAACCTGATAGCTCATATTTCTGTCTTATAATGAATCAAGTTGAAT
>JBFJZQ010000161.1:0-7267 GCA_041622015.1 Oleiphilaceae bacterium | reverse complement strand
TAACCCGGCTCTCTAACATAAAAAGAACCAAAACCAGGAAGTAAACCTAACGCTAACCCTAAAGAAGGGTTCTTCTCTTCGATTACTACGTTGTCCAGTTTCATAGCTGCATATTCTCTTTTTTGCATAGAGTTAAGGCCTGTTGCACAGCCGCTTAGAACTGATACGATTATAATCGCACACATTAGTTTAAGTTGTTTCATTTGTATTTTTCCGTAAATATTAAAAGGCAAATAAGCCGATGACCTTGCTGAGGGTTACTAATGATACTAGTAATAAAGATTGAAGGGTTGTTTGTAAGAAATTAATTCGTCCTTGAGTTAAAGCATGCTTCAACGTACTTGCTTGATTTGAATCCGAAGAAAACTTAAAAAGCAAAAGAAGAGATAATTTAGTAACAACGCTTGCATTCCAATCAGCAAGTACTAAATAAAGTTCTGATTATACAAAACTGCGACCTACTATAAATTTTTCAATTTAAAAGGCAAGTTTTTTGACTTAAATTTGACTATTGCAGCACACCTTATTATTGATAAGTTGTGCTAAATGGTCTAAGCAATCGATGTTTTATCCAATGTATCCTTCGCCTTCAAAAACTGATTCCCGGCTCTCACCAAGGCATCCAAACTTGCACTTAGAATATCTTCATGAACGGCGCTGGCCATGAAGGCTTGGTCGTTGATCAAGACGTGAATGTAAGCGATTGCTTTTGATTCACTCCCCGTTTCTAGAGCATGTTCACTATAGGCTTGTATATCCATTTTATAGCCGAAATGCTGGCTCATGGCATTTGCAAAGGCGGCTAATGCACCCTGGCCTTTTCCTTCAACTTTAAAGTATTCGCCGTCGATCATTAATTGAGCTTGGATCTCGTCATGGGTATTTCGCGTCAGGGTATAGCTAGACATTTCAACCGGTGATTGATGCTGTATATATTGCTTTTCAAAGCATTCATAAATGACCGATGGGCTGATCTCGCCACCTTGTTCTTCGGCCAATTTTTGAACCACTGGGCTAAAGGCGATTTGCATCCAACGGGGAACTTGTAAGCCATAATCCCGTTCCAGACTGTAGGCGACACCGCCCTTGCCTGACTGAGAATTGACCCGAATTACTTCCTGATAGCTACGGCCCAAGTCACGCGGGTCAATTGGTAAGTAAGCAACGTCCCATATCTGGGTACTATCGTCTTCACCTTTGTTGTCTGTTCTCAGTGCAAGACACTTTTTAATCGCATCCTGATGACTGCCCGAAAAGGCGGTAAACACGAGTTCGCCGGCATAAGGATGACGAGGGTGCACCGGCAATTGCGTGCAAATTTTTACGGTGCGGACGATTTCATCCATATTGCTTAAGTTCAATTGAGGGTCGATGCCTTGGCTGTACATATTCATCGCCATGGTCACGATGTCCATATTGCCGGTGCGCTCGCCGTTGCCCATCAAGGTGCCTTCGACTCGCTGTGCGCCCGCCATCATTGCTAACTCTGCTGCAGCGACACCGCAGCCTCGGTCGTTATGGGTATGCACGCTGATGATGATCGCGTCACGCCTTGCCACTTGTTGGCAGAAATATTCGATCTGATCGGCAAAGACATTCGGTGTGGCAACTTCCACCGTGGCAGGTAAGTTAATGATCGCCGGATTTTCCGCCGTAGGCTGCCAAACATTAGTGACTGCATCGACGACTTCCACCGCAAAATCTAATTCAGTTCCGGTAAAACTTTCGGGTGAATACTGAAAGACCCACTCCGTCTCAGGCTGCTGTTTCGCGTAGTGCTGAACTGTTTTCGCACCGTTTACAGCGATGTCGATAATACCTTGTTTGCTTAGTTTGAAAACCTGCTCACGCTGCACTTTTGAAGTGGAATTATAAACATGCACAATGGCGCGGCGTGCGCCTTTCAAGGACTCAAACGTGCGTTCGATCAATTCTGGCCGCGCCTGAGTCAATACTTGCAAGGTGACGTCTTCAGGTACTTGATTGGCTTCGATCAACCAGCGCACGAAGTCAAAATCGGGCTGCGATGCCGATGGAAAACCCACTTCAATTTCTTTAAAGCCCAATTTAACTAATAAGGCAAAAAGTGTTTTTTTCTGCTCAACATTCATCGGTTCGATCAGCGCTTGGTTGCCATCGCGCAAATCGACGCTACACCAGATAGGCGCCTGTGTGATGACTTGATCTGGCCAGGTGCGGTTTGCTAAACGGATAGGCTCAAATGCACGATATTTTTTATGGTCGAATCGAGAAGCTGGCGTGTTCATCATGTTTATCCTGTCTATTCATTTTTAGGCGTTGAGAAGGGCTACTGGGAATGCGCTTCAACTTAAACTAAGTGTAAGCGAGATACCTTAGTGTTAATCATCAAAATATATGGCAATATACGATCTAAAAAGCTAATTATGCTAATAAAATAATAAATTATGGTGAATCTCACTTATTATTGGTTTTATGTTGTTTTAAATGCTCTTAAAGGAGTGAAAAAGTGATCAAGCTAGATCGTTTGGATCGAAAAATTTTGTCTCATCTACAAAGCAATGGAAAGATAAGTAATCTTGAATTGGCCGAGAAGGTCGGTTTATCGCCCTCGCCTTGTGCACGTAGAGTGAAGCACCTAGAAGACAGCGGCCTGTTGACCAAGACCGTTACCATTCTGAATCGGGATATCTTGGGCTTGAAGCTCACGGCGCTGGTGCAAGTCAGTATGGATAGGCATACGCCCGATCGTTTCGAGGCTTTCGAATCCACCTTGGAAGGCTGCCCCGAAGTATTGTCGTGTATGCTGATCACCGGCCAATCTGCCGATTATATGGTCGAAGTCTTAGTGACGGATATGGATGCCTATCAGGCATTTTTGTTAGGAAAGTTGACGCGTATTCCGGGTGTCAGTGGTGTGCATTCGAGCTTTGTATTGCGCAAAATAATCAACCGAACCGAAGTGCCTTTAGATCACTTGGTGACGTGATGAGCATGTCGAAGTATAGCGGTTTAGTCCTATAGGATGTGCTTTCGCACCATGTTTTGCGGCAATTAAAGTCTCCCTTCGACAAGCTCAGGGACTGAATATACCGCCCGTTGAGCCCGTCGAAACGGTTAAGCAGCGTAATTTGGCGGCAATTAAAGTCTCCCTTCGACAAGCTCAGGGACTGAATATACCGCTCGTTGAGCCCGTCGAAACGGTTAGGCAGCGTGATGTGGCGGCAATTAACGTACTCTTTTGGCAGGGCTTGGGGTGCGCATCGTAAGCATCTGTTATTTCAAGGTGATGAAGGCTAAACTATTAGGCCTTGATTACGCGGCTTTATATATAGTGAATGGCATGTCTTTTCGCCTGTTATTCTAGCAAACCCTCCCCCCTGTCATTCCCGCGCAGGCGGGAATCTATTGTTTATATTGTTCCGTGGTATCTCCTGGATTCCCGCCTGCGCGGGAATGACTGAAGCGCAGAAAAGAGAGAGCATGAATGACAAATAAAGTAGTAGTGATTTACTCGGGCGGTATGGATTCGTTTACCTTAATGAATCAAGCCATTGCTCAAGGCAAGCGTGTTTATGCACTCTCTTTTAACTATGGTCAAAAGCATTCTAAAGAACTCCACTACGCCCAGAAAGTCTGCGATGACTTAGGTCTTCCGCATAAAATTGTCGATATCACTCCGATACATCAGTTGTTGATGGGCTCGTCTTTAACCGACGATATCGAAATTCCCGAAGGCCATTATGAAGAAGAAAGCATGAAGTCAACGGTGGTACCTAACCGAAATATGATTATGCTTTCCCTAGCGATTGCCTATGCTGTTTCGCTTAAGGCAGAAGCTGTGTATTACGGCGCACATGGCGGTGACCATGCGATTTACCCAGACTGCCGTCCTGAATTCATCGAGAAGATGGATGCGGTTTCCAAAATCGCTAACTACGAACCCGTCGAAATTATCGCGCCGTTTCAAATGATTAATAAAACTGAAATTCTCAGTAAAGGCATTGCTATGGGCTTGGACTATTCCAAAACCTGGACTTGCTATAACGGAAGAGAGCGTGCTTGCGGAAAATGCGGCGCTTGTCAGGAACGTCTTGAAGCCTTCCGAGATAATGGTTTAACTGACCCGCTAAAATACGAATCTTAGTGGCGTAAGGTGACGAGGAAGTAATATGGCAAGATATGCGATTGGTGATGTGCAAGGCTGTTTTGATTCACTGATGGCCTTGCTCAAACAGATTCAGTTTGACGCTAAAAAAGATGAACTATGGTTTGCCGGTGACTTGGTTAACCGTGGCCCAAAATCACTAGAGACACTGCGTTTTATTAAACAGTTGGGTGAGCGGGAAGGTTTGCCAGCTAAGGTGATTCTGGGAAATCATGACTTGCACCTATTAGCTTGTTACCAGATGGATAGAGCGCCTAAAAAGAAAGATACCTTGTCTGACATTCTGAATGCACCCGATTGCGATGAATTGATGATCTGGTTAAAACAACAACCCTTAATGCATTGGGACAAAGCCTCTGATTTTGTCATGACACATGCAGGTATTCCTCACCTTTGGAGTATCGAAAAAGCCTTTAGCCTGAGCCAAGAGGTTTTTCAGGCGCTTCAGCAGTCGAATCTTCGGGAGTTTTTTGAAAACATGTATGGTAACTCACCCGCCACATGGTCTGATAACTTAAGCGGCTTAACCCGCCTTCGGGTGATTACCAATTACTTTACCCGTATGCGTTTTATTAAGGCCGATGGTGAGTTGGACTTTAAAGCCAAAGAAGACTTGGGTTCGGCACCAGAAGGCTTTGCCCCCTGGTTTAGTTTTCCGCCGAAACATAGTACCCGGTTTATCTTTGGTCATTGGGCAGCCTTATCCGGTGAAACTGGTTTTGGTGAGCAGTTTCAGGCGATTGATACCGGCTGTGTTTGGGGGGGCTCTCTAACCGCGATAAATTTGGATAGCCTTGAACGCCTTAGTCTTAAAAGTAAGGAGTCGCTAACTCACTAAGGCGTGATAGCCTTTTATTAAGTGCTGTATATTAAGTACTGTGTATTCAGGTGAAACAGGCCGTTCTAAGTTGGACAAGCATGCAATTCAGAACTATCTTTACAATACTTTAAGCCCCTTATTCTCGGGCTTTGAACATTTCTGTTGTCTAAGTTTATATCATGGCTAATGACCTTCTATCAGGCTCTTCCCGTAATGCTCAATTAAGTATGCAGCGTGATGCAGCCGAGTTGCTTTATGCAAATAGCTTTGCGGGTATTTTAATTTCGATGATTGCCTCGAGTGCCTTGGTGTTTGGCTTCGATAATCCAGGCTATGCGGTATTTCAGCAGAGTTGGCTGAGCATTATGGTCATGGTTTTAATTATGCGATTGATCGATGCCTTTCATTGGCGAAGCCAGGTCTCAGGCACGGATTTCGATGGAAAACGTGCCATCCATCGTTTTGTGAGTGGCACCCTGATCACGGCAGTGCTTTGGTGTGTTTACGTGGTCACGCTGTATGCCCATGTCGAGATCATCGAACTGGCATGTATGATTATTGTGGTCTCATCCATGGCAGGTGGTTCTGCCACCGTACTTGCAGCACATAGGCTGACAGCTATGGTTTACGTGTTCATCCTCTTGGTGCCCTTTTCTATTGGTATGCTGACCGCAACAGATCAAGACTATCAGAATATATTGGGCATGTTAGGTCTGTCATTCAGTATTGTTATGATGGTCGCTTCCAAAAAAGCGTCGGACTTTACCGCACAAGCGATGTATTTAAAGCATGAAAATGTCGTGCTCTTGCATCATATGGAAGAGCAAGTTGCCGAACGAACCCAAGAAATATATGAGCTCTCAAATATTGACCCGCTTACCGGTTTATTCAACCGCAGTGCTTTTTTGAATGAAGCAAACATTCAATTAGAGCAGGCAGCTTCCAAGCGTGAACTATTGGCTCTGTTGTTTATCGATTTGGATGGTTTTAAGAAAGTAAACGATAGCATTGGTCATGCAACGGGTGATCAGGTCTTAGCGCAAACCGCACGCAGGCTTCAGGAGAGCGCGCCGGATAATAATTTCTTATGTCGATGGGGGGGATGAGTTCTTGCTCATGCTGGCTGACATGGATGAAGCCCAAGTAGTTGAAAAGGCACAGACGATTATCGATAGTATTTCTAAACCATTTGAGATAGATGCCAATAAAATTTCAATAGGCGCCACCATCGGTGTGGCTTTTTATCCCCAGCATGCACGCGACGAAGTTGAACTGATTCAATTAGCTGATACCGCGATGTATCATCAAAAGAAAAGAACGCCTTCGACCGTCGGTATTTTTTCAGACGTCTTGGGTTACCAAATTGCCCGCGAACAAAAACTAAAAAGCCGCTTGAATGATGCCATTGAAAATGAAGAGCTGCGTTTAGTGTATCAGCCGATTATTGATATAAAAAAACAATCGGTTTTTGCCTTCGAGGCACTGTTGCGCTGGCAGTTAGACGACGAGGCTGTGGCTCCTGACGAATTCATTTGTATTGCCGAGCAGTATGGTCAAATTCGTAAAATTGGGGCATGGGTATTAAAAGAAGCCTGTCTCGCGGCCAAACGCTGGCAAAATCGTCATCCAAAATTTCTGAATGTCGGGGTGAGTATTAATGTGTCAGTCATCCAGATGCAAGAAGTAAACTTTACCCGCATTGTCCAAGAAGCCTTAAGCGAAAGTGGACTGCACGCAGGCTATGTCTATTTGGAAATAACCGAATCCATTTTTGCGACCGATATGGAAAAAATGTTCCAGCAAGTCACCGCGCTTCAGAAGATGGGCGTTAAAGTATCTATCGATGATTTTGGCACCGGCTATTCATCCTTATCAATGATGCAGGATTTAGCGGTTAATCTGGTGAAAATAGATCAATCGTTCATTCACAAAATTGAAAGTAACGGCCAATCCATTGTCAATGCGGTGATGAATATTGCCGATGGCTTGCACTTTAAAGTAGTGGCGGAAGGTGTTGAAACGCCAAAACAATTGGAGAAACTGGAGTCTTTGAGGGTAAACTACTTACAAGGCTTTTATATTGCCAAACCTTTGGAAGAAAAGGATATTAGCAGCTACCTTGATTCCTAGGCGTTTAATATATTCAATGTGGCTTTTTTCATAGTCACTCATGATGTCGTATAGAAAACACTTAATTCAACTATTATCTGGGACGCGGTTCACCATGAGTATTCCAGGAATCGAAATTTTTCGTTGTTATGATGACTTAGGCCCCATTCGTGTCTTCGAAGAAGGTTCAT